>SKOX01000377.1 GCA_007119835.1 Paracoccaceae bacterium | reverse complement strand
GTCCTCGTCGCTCGCGAAGGCCTTGCCGAACCAGCCCAGCGCCTCGAGTAGGCCGTCGAGGGGGTGGCCGGTCGGCAGGCCGAGGCCGCGCCAGACGCCGCGCAGCGCGCCCGGCTCGACCGGCGGCATGGCGTCGAAGCGGGCAAGCGCCTCGGCGGCCGGGAGCGGCACGGTCTTCCAGGTCTCGAGCCAGTCCGGCGCGAGGCCGCTCACCGGAAGGCGAGGTCGCGCAGGAAGAGGGCGATCTGCGGGAAGAGGATGATCGCGACACTGACGGCCAGCAGGATCGCCACGAACGGCGGCGTGCCGCGGATGACCTCGATGTAGGGTCGCTTGAAGACGGCGATCGCGGTGAAGAGGTCGCAGCCGAACGGTGGCGTCGCCGAGCCGATCGCGACCTGCAGCGTGATGATGACGCCGACCAGGACCGGGTCGATGCCTTGGGCCGAGACGATCGGCGCGAAGATCGGGGTGAGCACGAGGATCACCACGATCGGGTCGACGAACATGCAGCCGACGAAGAAGGCGATGGAGATCGCGATCAGCACGGTGATCGGCCCTGCCTCCATCAGGCCGAGGCCGCCGAGGATCGCCTGCGGGATCTGGGCGAACGACACCACCCAGGAGAAGGCGGCGCCGGCGCCGACGAGCACGAAGACGATCGCCGTGATCATGCCGGTGGACTTGGCGATGGCCAGGAGGTCGCGGAAGCCGATGGAGCGGAAGATCACCATCTCGAGGATGATGGCGTAGATCACGCAGACCGAGGCCGCCTCGGTCGGGCTGAAGATGCCGCCGTAGATGCCGCCGACGACGATCACCGGGAAGCCGAGCGGCCAGAGCGCATCAACGACGGCGCGGCCGCGCTCTCCCCAGGAGGCGCGCGGCTCGCTCGGCACGCCGTTGCGGACGGCGTAGACGTAGCAGTAGATCGAAAAGAGGGCGAGGATCAGCAGCCCCGGCCCGAGGCCCGCGATGAACAGCTCGGAGATCGAGGTGCCCGAGATCACGCCGTAGATGATCATCGCGATCGACGGCGGGATCAGCATCGCGATGTCGGAGGCGTTGACGATCAGCGCGAGCGAGAAGGAATCGCCGTAGCCCGCCCGCAGCAGGCGCGGGCGCATCGGGCCGCCGATGGCGACGACGGTGGCCTGGGTCGAGCCGGAGACGGCGCCGAAGAGGGTGCAGCCGGCGGCAGTGGAGATCCCGAGGCCGCCGCGGACGTGGCCGACGAACTTGAGCACCAGGTCGACGAGGCGGTTCGCCGAGCGGCCGCGGGTGATGATGTCGGCGGCGAGGATGAACATCGGCACCGCGACGAGCGCGGCGGGCCGGATGCCGGCGAGCATCTGCTGGATGATGATCTCGGGGCCGAGCGGCAGATAGACGAAGAAGGCGAGGAGCGAGGCCGCAAGCAGCGGGATCATCATCGGGAAGCCCAGCAGCAGCAGGACCACCATGGTCAGGATCATCGCCGCGCCCATCGACATCCTCGCGTCCTCCCGATCAGTCCTTGCTCGGCTCGTCGTAGGAATCGACGACGCTCGCGGAGATGTAGACCTCGTCGCGCGTGGCGTTGGCGAGCGCGGTCAGCAGGTACTGCACCCCCGTCACCACGAAACCGATCGGCAGCCAGACCAGGGTCAGATAGACCGGGATCCGGGTGGCCGGCCCGATCCGCCCGGTTTGATAGACGCTGAGCAGGTAGAGCCAGGAATACCAGGCGAGCAGGAACATCGTCGCCGCAGTGATGAGGCAGATCGCGATCATCAGCAGGCGCCGGAGGCGCGGCCGGAGCATGTCGTAGAAGGCCGACATGCGGATGTGGCGGCCGTTGCGGGCGGCGAACCCGATGCCGGCGAAGGTGATGAGGATGATGAGGTACTGGTTGACCTCTTCTGCGAAATAGAGGCTCCGGCCGAAGACGAAGCGGCCGATCACGTTGGCCACCGAGGTCACCGCCATCATGAGGATGCCGGCGGTCAGGATGAAGGCCTCGAAGTAGCCCAGTCCCCGATCGAGGATCGCGACCGGCCTCAGCGCGCCGGTGAATTCCTTGCGCGGCGGGGCGGTCGGGTCGGGAAGGTCTTCGATGGTCACGTCGGGCTCGATGCCCTCGCCGATATTCAGGCGGCCCGTGACCGTCGTGTCGGGAGTTGGATCTCGCATGCGCCCCCTGAGCCCGGATCGGGAGAAGGCGCCGGCCGGGCCCGGCGCCTCCCTTCGCGTCAGCTTCCGGCGCGCTCGCGGGCGGCTTCGATGTCTTCCTCGAAGCCGTCGAGGATGCGCTGGCCGGAGTCGCCCGTCATCTCGACGTAGGACTCGCGGACCCGCTCGGCCGCCTCGCGGAACGGCTCGCGCTGCTCGTCGTCGAGCACGGTCACCTCCATGTCGGGCCGGCGCTCGAGGATCATCTCGAGGGACTCTTCCTGCAGGCCCTCCTGGTAGTCGACGATGTAGTCGTAGGCATGCGCCGCCGCGTCGCGGACGAGCTGCTGGTCCTCCTCGGAGAGGCCCGCGAAGAACGGCTGGTTGGCGAGCACGGCGGTGGTGTAGCTGTTGTGGCCGGCGAAGGTGATGTGGTCGGTCACCTCCCACATGCCCGTCGATTCGACGAAGAACATCGGGTTCTCCTGGCCCTGGATCATCCCGAGCTGGAGCGCGCCGTAGACCTCGCCCCAGGGCAGCGGCGTCGGCGTCGCGCCGAAGGCGCTGTAGGTCTCCACCAGGATCGGGGTCGGCATGACGCGGAAGTTGACGCCCTGCAGGTCCTCGATCGATTCCACCGGCTCCTTGGTGGTCATCACCACCTCGCCCTCGGAATACATCTGCAGCAGGGTGAGGTTCTGCTGCTCGTAGAGCTCGGCGATGTCCTCGTAGATCGTCGGCGACTCGCGGAAGAACTCGGCCAGCACCTCCGGCTCCTCCGGGAGCGTGTAGGGCACGAGGAAGACGTTGAGCTCGGGGATGACCGAGCCGAAGAAGCCCGGGCTCGAGGTCACGAACTGGATGGCACCCATCTGGGCGAGCTCGGCGATGTCGTCGCCCTCGCCGAGCGTGCCGAACGGGAAGATGTCGACCGTGTGGTCGGAGTTCTCCTCGATGTATTCCTTGAAGCGCTGGGCGTAGACGCCCTGGACCTCGT
>SKOX01000057.1 GCA_007119835.1 Paracoccaceae bacterium | reverse complement strand
TGCTGCACACGGACTTGCCCAGATCGATCCCAATGATTGCGATGGTCATGGTCACCTCCCTTTCGCGACCTTCATCCGGTGACGCTACACGATGTCGCCGGTGGGGCGGGCCATTCCATAAAAGTCACTTCGCAAGATCGCCGGCGACCCCGTGGGCAAAGCCGCCGTCGCCGAGCCGCTCGCGCGGGCAGGCCGTCCAGAGCATCTACGGCGTGGCCGAGACCGAGCACGCCGAGATTGTCCCGTGTCCCGTCGATGTCGAGCCTCACGCGCGGCGCGGTCATCGCGCAGGGTGTCGCAGCGGAAGCATCTGCGTGTTGACAACGGGATCTGACCTCTGCAAAATTTCGCACAAAAGGAAAAAGATTTCACCGGGAGCGAACGGCTGAGCATGGCGCGCAACAGTAGGCAGACCGGCGATTCCAGTCTCGCGGTCCGTGCGGCCTGGCTGCATTACGCCGGCGCGCTTACGCAGGGAGAGGTCGCCCAGAGGCTCGGCGTGACGAGCGCCAAGGCGCACAGACTGATCGTGCGCGCCAACGAGGAGGGCGTCGTCAAGGTCGTCATCGACGGCGCCATAGCCGAATGCGTAAATCTCGAGGCCACGCTGGCGGAAGAGTTCAGCCTCGCCTACTGCGAGGTCGTGCCCGATCTCGGGGAGGAGCCCCTGCCGCTCAGGGCGCTCGGCATTGCCGGGGCACGCTTCCTCTCCCGGGAAATCGAGCGTGAAGGCTGCCGCCTTATCGGTGTGGGACATGGCCGCACGCTCTCGTCGGTCGTCAGGCAGCTTCCCAGGATGCCGGCAAATGGCACCAGCTTTGTGTCTTTACTCGGTGGCCTCACACGAAACTTCGCCGCCAATCCCCATGACGTGATGCACCGACTCGCCGACAAGACCGGCGCCGAGGCGTTTGCCATGCCGGTGCCCTTCTTTGCCAACTCGGCGGAAGACCGTGAGGTGTTGCTCGCGCAGCGCGGGGTGCGCGACGTCTTCGATCTCGCCGCACGCTCCGAACTCAAGTTCGTCGGCATCGGCACTGTCGAGGCGGGCGCCTCGCTGGTCGCCACCGGCATGATCGAGCCATCGGAGATCGAGGCCGTCAAGGCCGCCGGCGGCGTGGGCGAGATCCTCGGCCACTTCTTCTCCCCCCGCGGCAAGGCGATTGAAACGGCGCTCACCGCCAGGACCCTCTCGCTCGCGCGCGAAGATCTGGGCAGCACCAAGATTGTCGCCGTCGCCGGCGGCACCACCAAGACCTGCGCGATCAGGTCTATCCTGATGAGCGGCTTGCTGAGCGGGCTCATCACCGACGAGCGCACTGGAAGCGCTCTCATCTCTAAAACCAGCGCAAAAACGGGAGGATAATTTATGTACGAGAGAGAAAAGGACCTGGTGCAGGCCTTTGTCCGCGGGCAGATGAGCCGTCGCAGCCTGATCCGCCGGCTCGGCGCGCTCGGCGTCACGGCCGGGACCGCCGGCATCCTGCTCAACAGCTCAGCGACGCGCGCACTCGCGCAGGACTTCGACTGGCAGCGCCACGCCGGCACGACGATCCGGCTGCTGCTGAACCAACACCCCTACACCGATGCGATGATCGCAAACCTCGACAACTTCCGCGAACTGACCGGCATGGACGTCACATACGACGTCTTCGCCGAGGACGTCTACTTCGAGCGCGTCACTGCAGCGCTGGCGGCGGGCTCCAGCGAGTACGACGCCTTCATGACCGGCGCCTACATGACCTGGACGTACGGCCCTGCCGGCTGGATCGAGGACCTCAACCAGTGGATCAATGATCCCGAGAAGACCGGGCCGCAATACAACTGGGAGGACATGCTGGAGGGCGTACGCAAGTCTTGCGCATGGAACGGTCAGCCCGGGGCACCGCTCGGCACCGAGGACGCTTATCAGTGGTGCATCCCGTGGGGCTACGAGCAGAACAACCTGAGCTACAACCGCCGGATGTTCGACGAGATCGGCCTCGACGTGCCAGGCAATCTTGACGAACTGATCGAGACGGCGGCGAAAGCGAAGGCCGGCGGCGACGGCATCTACGGCATCGGCGTGCGCGGCTCGCGCTCCTGGGCGACCATTCACCCAGGCTTCCTGTCGGGCTACGCGAACTACGGCCAGCAGGACCTCTCCATGGAGAACGGTGCGCTCTCCGCGGCGATGAACACGGACGTCTCCAAGGAGTACCACCGCAAGTGGGTCCAGATGATCAAGGAAAGCGGCGCGCCGGATTGGGCGACCCACACATGGTACCAGGTGGGCATCGATCTCGGAGCCGGTCGTTCGGCGATGATCTATGATGCCGACATCCTCGGCTACTTCCAGAACGGCGGCACCGCCGAGGCGGGGAACCTCGCCTACGCGCCCTTCGCCGCCAATCCGGAGGCGGACGCACCGACGCCGAACATCTGGATCTGGTCGCTCGCCATGTCGCGCTTCTCGCAGCGCAAGGACCCCGCCTGGTACTTCATCCAGTGGGCCTCGGGACCGGAGCACACTCTCTTCGGCGCCCGGCAGATGGACCTCGTCAACCCCGTCCGCCAGTCGGTCTGGGATGACCCGGACTTCCGCCAGCGGTTGGAGAACAGCTATCCGGGGTACGTCGAGATGCACGACGTTTCGGCGCCCGGCGCGTCCATCAAGTTCACGCCGCAGCCGCTGTTCTTCGATTTGACCACTGAATGGGCGGCAACGCTTCAGCGGATGGTCGCTGACGAGGTACCCGTCGACGAGGGCCTCGATCAGCTGGCTGAGAGCGTCAACCGCCAACTCGCGGACGTCGGCCTGCGCTGACGCCGCCGGACGGAGCCGCCCGCCCGCGGGCGGGCGGCTGTCGCCGACGCCCGCCAGCAGCACGCGACAGTCACCCCGGGACGCCTCTCGGGGACAGGGAGGTTTTCGCCGATGTCAGACGCAACGCTCGCAACGCCGCCAATGCGTCGGTTCCGGGTAAGCCGCCGGGCTCTGCCCTATCTGCTGAGCCTGCCGGCGCTGCTCGCGTGCATCCTGATCCTGATCCCATTCGCCACGGCCGTCGGATATTCGCTGCAGCGCTACCGACTGTCCCAGCCGTGGGCCCGAGAGTGGAACTGGGGGCAGAACTACGTCGACCTGTTCAATGATCCCGCTTTCTGGAACACCCTGCGCGTCTCGCTCAGCTACGCCTTCGTGGTGGTCGGTATCGAGCTCCTGCTCGGGCTCGGGATCGCGCTCCTGCTGCAACGCCGGACGCGCTTCAACAACTTCGTGTCGATCATGCTGCTGATGCCGCTGATGACGGCGCCGGCGCTCGCCGCCCTGATGTGGAAGCTGATGACCAATCCCGGCTTCGGCATCCTGAGCTATTTCATGGCGCTGATCGGTTTCCCGGACTTCCGCTGGGCCGCGTCGCCGAACACCGCCTTCCTGACCGTGGTCCTCGTCGACGTCTGGGTCTACACGCCCTTCATCATGATCCTCCTGCTCGCCGGGCTGCGTTCGCTGCCGCAGCAGCCCTTCGAGGCGGCCGCCCTCGACGGCGTGCCCCGGCTCTTCGTGTTCTGGCGCATCACCCTGCCGATGCTGACGCCCTACCTGCTCACGGCGGTTCTTTTCCGCATGATCGAAAGCATCCAGCAGTTCGACATCATCTACGCCATGACCCAGGGCGGCCCCGGCAACCGTCTGACCGTCTTCCAGGTCGAGGCGTATCTGAACTTCTTCCAGGCCACGAACGTCGGCCGGTCGGCGGCGATCCTCATGATCCTCTGGGTCATCACGTACATCCTGTCGACGATCTTCATCAAGAACTGGCTGCGTCTCCGCGAGAAGACGCGCGCCGGCGCCTAAAGGAGGTTGCCATGGACACGATGAGCCCGCTCGAGCGCGTGCTGCGCGGCATCGCCATCACGCTGGTGATCCTCTTCTTCATGTTCCCGATCTTCTGGATCTTCCTGATGTCGTTCCAGACGAACGAGACCATTCTCAGGGTGCCGCCATCGATCGTCTTCGAGCCGACCATCGCCAACTACCAGGCGCTCCTGACCGGCCGGCTGGAAACGGCCGCAGGCACGCTCGAGATCCGCTTCATGCGCAACCTCTTCAACTCGCTCTTCCTGTCGACGGCGTCGGTGGCGCTGGCGCTCGTGCTCGGCATCCCGGCCGCGTACGCCTTCGCCCGGCTCAAGTTCCGCGGCTCGGAGGAGATCGCATTCACGCTGCTCTCCTTCCGCTTCGCGCCGCCGCTCCTGGTGCTCCTTCCTCTGGTCATCTACTTCCAGCAGATCGGGCTCGCGAACACCTACATCGGCCTGATCTGGGTCTACCAGCTGATCTGCCTGCCGCTGATCCTGTGGATCGTGCGCGGCTACTTTGAAGACATCCCCGCGGACATCGAACACGCCTACCGCATCGCTGGCCACCGCTGGTTCACCACCTTCCGCAAGGTCGCACTCCCCCTCGCGGGCCCCGGCATCGCGGCCGCCGGCCTCCTCGCCTTCATCTTCGCATGGAACAACTTCATCTTTGCTTTGGTGCTCGCCTCGGCCGACAAGCAGCCGGTGACGGTCGGGGCGCTCGCCTTCGTGACCGCTTCGGGCATTCAGTTCGGGCAGATCGCCGCCGCCATCGTGCTCTCGATCGCTCCGGTGTTCGCCCTCGCCCTCTATGCCCAGCGCTACCTCGTCGAGGGCCTGTCGCTCGGCGCCGTAAAGGGATAACGCCATGACCATCAAGCTCACCGACGTCGTGAAGTCCTTCAAGAACGAGGTGGTGCTCGACGGCGTATCGCTGTCCGTCGAGGCCGGCGAGACCCTGGTCCTCTTCGGCCCGTCCGGCGCCGGCAAGACGGTGCTCCTCCGCCTGATCGCCGGGGTGATTGACCCCGACGAGGGCCGCATCGAGGTGAACGGCCGCGACATGGAGGGGGTCGAGCCGGAAGACCGCGGGATGGGCATGGCGTTCCAGAACTTCGCGCTCTTCCCGCACATGACCGCCTTCGACAACATCGCCAGCCCGCTGACGGCGCGCCGGCAGAACCGCACCACGCTCAAGGCGGGCGTCGAAAGCGTAGCCAAGCTTCTCAAGATCGACCACGTCCTCGGCCACATGCCCAAGGCGCTCTCTAATGGCCAGAAGCAGCGCACTGCGCTCGCCCGCGCCCTGGCCGCCAAGCCCAACGTGCTCCTGCTCGACGATCCCCTGCGCAATGTCGACGCCAAGCTGCGGTTCGAGATGCGGCTCGAGCTGCCGCGCCTGCTCAAGCAGCAGAATGCCACCGTCATCTACGTCACCCAGGACTACAAGGAGGCGATGGCGTTCGGTGACCGGATCGCCGTGATGGACGGCCACGGCATCCGGCAGGTCGGCACGCCCGAGCATATCTACCTGAGGCCGGCCAGCACCAAGATCGCATCCTTGTTCGGCGATCCGGCAATCAACCTCCTCGAGGTGCGCCCCGAGCGCGGCGAGCACGGCGTGCAGGTTCGCCTCTCCGGCCGGGCGATACCGCTCGACCGCCGGCACGCCGCGAGCATCGGCCATGACTGCCTGCTTGGCGTGCGCCCCGAGACGATCCGCTTCGTGCCCGAGGGGACACCGGGCGCCGTACCCGTCGAGGTGGAGGCCGAAACCCCACTCAACGAGAAGACCGTCACCCTCGTCTGGACCAGGCAGAGGCGCGAGATCATGGTTTCACGACCCTCGGGCTCGATCGGGCCCGCGCACGGCCGCGCCTGGATCGTCATCGACCCCGGCCATGCGATGCTGTTCGACAAGGAGAGCGGCGCACGGATCGACCCCTCCAGCGACGCCGCTGCGCTTCAGGGAGAAGTGGCATGACCGAGACGACGCTCCGGCTCGAGAACGTCGACAAGTTCTACGGCCCGATCGGCCGCGGTGTGCATGCCGTCAAAGATGTCAGCATGAGAGTGGATCGCGGCGACATCGTCGCGCTCCTTGGCTCCTCGGGCTGCGGCAAAACCTCAACCTTGCGCATGATCGCGGGCTTCGAGGCAGTGAGCCGCGGCGCGATCTATATCGCGGGGCGGCAGGTGCACACCCTGCCACCGGTCAAGCGCAACGTCGCGATGGCCTTCGAGGGATACTCGCTGTATCCGCCGCTGACCGTGCGCGAGAACATCGCGTTCGCCCTCAAGTCCTCCCGCGCACGCGCGCCCGAGGTCGCAGCAAGGGTCGACGAGGTGGCCGCGATGCTCGAGATCACCAACATCCTCGACCGCTATCCGAACTCGATCTCCGGCGGTCAGCAGCAACGTGCCTCGCTCGCCCGGGCCCTGATTCGCGACGCCGACCTCCACCTCCTCGACGAGCCGATGGGCCAGCTCGAGCCACAGCTGCGCACGCTTCTGCGCGGCAGGCTCAAGCACTTCATCAAGGAACGCGGCCTGACCGCCATCCTCGTCACACACGACCAGACCGAGGCGAACGCGCTCGCAGACAAGATCGCGGTCATGGAGGCAGGCGAGCTGCAGCAGTACGCCTCCCCGGCCGAGATCAAGGAGCGTCCGGCCAACCTCTTCACCGGCACCTTCGTCGGCGAACCGCCGATGAACGTCTTCCCGGCGACCGCCTCCCATCTCGGCGACAGGATCCATCTCGACCTCGAGGGCGGCCTCGACCTTGTCTATCCTGAAAGCGCCTTTGCGCCAACGGTGCGGGCAGCGATGCTCGCCCGGCGCCAGGTGATGATCGGCGTGCGCCCCTACGCCGTACGCCGCGGCGAGGGAGGCGCCACCGCCACCGTGCTCGCGAACCAGTGGCTCGGCGACCAGAGCCACATCGCCGCGCGCTTCGCCGGCGGCACCATCGTCCTCGTCGAGCATGACCGCGCGGCGCTCCAGGAGGGCGAGCGCATCGCCGTCCGCCTCGCTCCCGACGACCTCCACATCTTCGATCCCGAGACAGGTTGCGCGATGAGCCACGGCCGGGAGGCCGCCTGATGCGCGACCTGCTGATCGGGATCGACGCGGGCACGTCGGTGATCAAGTCGATCGCCTTCGACCTCGCCGGACAGCAGATCGCCGCCGCCGCGGTCCCCAACACCTACGACACTCGTCCCGACGGGTCCGCGACGCAGCCTCTCGACCGCACCTGGAGCGACTGCGCCGAGACCCTGCGCAAGCTCGCCGAGAAGGTGCCCGACCTCGCTGGCCGTACGGCCGCCATCGGCGTCACCGGCCAGGGAGACGGCACGTGGCTCATCGACCGCGCCGGCCGCCCTGTCGGGGACGGCTGGCTCTGGCTTGACGCCCGCTCCGCAGGCACCGTCCGCACCCTGCGCGCTGGCGAGGCGGACCGCGTCCGCTTCGAGACGACCGGCACCGGCCTCAACTCCTGTCAGCAGGGCGCGCAACTCGCGCACATGTGCATCCGACTGCCGCACCTGCTCGATGGCGCAGTCACTGCGCTGCACTGCAAGGACTGGCTCTACTTCCGGCTCACCGGCGAACGCGTCACCGACCCCTCTGAGGCCTGCTTCACCTTCGGTGACTTCCGAACCCGCAGCTACGCCGATGACGTGATCGCAGCACTCGGCCTCGCGCACCTGCGTGCGCTTCTGCCGCCGATCCTCGACGGCGTCGACACCACGCATCCGCTCGGCGCGGAGGCCGCCGCCGACACCGGCCTCCGCGCCGGCACGCCCGTCGCCCTCGGCTATGTCGACGTCGTCTGCACCGCGCTTGGCGCGGGGCTCGTCACCGACGGACTGGAGGCCGGCTGCACCATCGTCGGCTCGACTGGGATGCACATGCGCGCCACCCCACCCGACGGCGTGCGCCTCGACGGAGAGGCGACGGGCTATGTCATGGCGCTGCCACTGCCGGGTCTGGTGGCGCAGCTTCAGTCCAACATGGCCGGCACCATCAATATCGACTGGATACTCAAGCTCGCAGCCGAGCTGATGTCCGACATGGGCCGACCCGTGACCCATTCCGAACTCATCGACCACACCGACGACTGGATCGCTGCCACACCCCCCGCCGGCCTCATCTTCCAACCCTACATCTCCGAGGCCGGGGAGCGCGGGCCCTTCGTTCACAACGATGCTCGCGCCGGCTTCGTCGGGCTCAATACCGGCCACCGCTTTCCGCACCTCGTCCGCGCGGTCTTCGAGGGGCTCGCCATGGCCGCCCGCGACTGTTACGCCGCGATGGGCCCGATCCCGTCCGAGGTGCGCCTGAGCGGTGGCGCCGCCCGGTCACGCGAGCTTCGCGCGATCTTCGCCGCAAGCCTCGGCCGTCCGGTCCGCTGCTCGAGCCGGGAGGAGGCCGGCGCCGCCGGCGCCGCCATGATCGCCGCCGTCGCGACCGGGGTCTACCGCACGATGCCGGATTGTATCGCGGACTGGGTAACGCCGTACCTCACGAATGCCGAGGAGCCCGACGAGGCCCTCTCCCGGCGTTACGACGCGCTCTACCCGCCGTACCGCCACGCCCGCGAGGCGCTGGTGCCGGTTTGGGAGGCGCTCGCTCGGAAGGAGGATACCGGTCATGCGTAAGCCCGTCGCCATCATCGGCGACCACTTCATGCTGCCCGAGGTCTTCGAGGCAAAGCTACGGGAGGCCTGCGGTGGCGACCTCGCCATCCGAACCCGCAAGGAGAACTGGCCCGACGAGCCGATGGAGCACGGCTACGCCGCCGCCGGCATGGAGGGGCTCAAGGAATACTTCGGCACGGCCGAAGACGTGGTGGACTTCGTCGGCGGTTGCGAGATCCTCGTCACCCACCTCGCGCCGATGTCGCGCGCGATGTTCGAGCGCCTGCCCGACCTCAGGATGATCGCGGTCTCCCGCGGCGGCCCGGTCAACATCGACATGCAAGCTGCCCGCGACAACGGCGTGCTCGTGGTCAACGCACCCGGCCGAAACGCCACCGCCGTCGCCGAGTTCACCATCGGCGCCATCCTCGCCGAGACGCGCAAGATCCGCACCGGCCACGAGGCGCTGCGCGCCGGAACCTGGCGCGGCGACCTGTACCGCGCCGACGTGACCGGCCGCGAGCTTTGCGAAATGACCGTCGGCGTGATCGGTTACGGCAACATCGGCACCAGAGTCGTACGTCTTCTGCGCGCGTTCGGCTGCCGTATCCTCGTTACCGATCCCTACATTCAACTCGATCCCGACGACATCGCGGCGGGGGTCGAGTTGGTGCAGCTTGAGGCTCTTCTGGAGGAATCCGACGTCGTAACGCTCCATCCGCGTGTCACCGACGAGACCCGCGGCATGATCAATAGTAGCACACTCGGGCTGATGAAGCCCGACAGTCTGCTGGTCAACACCGCCCGAGGGCCGCTCTGCGACTACGACGCCCTCTATGTGGCATTGGCGGAGGGCCAGATCGGCGGGGCAATGCTCGAGACCTTCTCCGTAGAGCCGGTGCCAGAGGACTGGCCGCTCCTGAAGCTTCGGAACGTCACGCTGACGCCGCACATCGCGGGGGCATCGGTGCGTACGGTGACCTTCGCCGCCGAGCAGGCCGCTGAAGAGGTGCGGCGCTTCCTGCGCGGGGAGCCTGCGCGGAATCCGTGCTGACGTTCCAAACAACGCGACATCGCTTCCAGGAAGGGAGCCGTAAGGCGCAAGGCTGCGCAGCAGAGGCGAAGAGGGTAAGGGTTTGATGACCAATACGGTGGACCTGTTCGTAATCGGCGGCGGCATCAACGGCACGGGCGTCGCCCGCGACGCTGCCGGTCGCGGCCTGAGCGTCGTCCTGTGCGAGAAGGACGACCTCGCGCAGGGTACTTCCTCGCGCTCGGGCAAGCTCGTGCACGGCGGCCTGCGCTATCTCGAGTACTACGAGTTTCGCCTCGTGCGCGAAGCCCTGATCGAGCGCGAGGTCTTGCTCGC
The DNA here is from genome assembly GCA_007119835.1 of Paracoccaceae bacterium. Lineage (GTDB taxonomy): Bacteria > Pseudomonadota > Alphaproteobacteria > Rhodobacterales > Rhodobacteraceae > Amaricoccus. The sequence continues at coordinate 1,804 of SKOX01000057.1, read as the reverse complement.
ATCCGCTCCCCACATCATTTGGCCAATGCGCTTCGTGCTTCCGCACAGCCCCGATGACCGCCCGGCCTGGCTCGTGCGGCTCGGCCTCTTCCTCTACGATCATCTCGGCGGCCGCAAAGCCTTGCCCGGCACGCGCAGTCTCGATCTCCGCCGGGATCCCGAAGGCGCGCCCATCCGCGACACCTACACGCGCGGCTTTGAGTATTCCGACTGCTGGGTGGACGATGCCCGCCTCGTCGTTCTGAACGCGCTCGACGCGGCCGAACATGGCGCAACCGTGCTGACCCGCACCGCCTGCACCTCGGCCCGGCCGGAAGACGGCGCGTGGCGTGTGGACACCACCGACAGCCGCACGGGCGAGCGCCGCAGCTTCCGAGCCAAAGCGCTTGTGAATGCCGCCGGCCCCTGGGTGCTCGACGTCATCGGCCGCGTCGCCGGCCGGAACGCGCGCCGGAACGTCCGCTTGGTTAAAGGCAGCCACATAATCGTCCCGAAATTCTGGGACGGTGCTCATGCCTATCTCATCCAGCACACCGACAAGCGGGTGATCTTCATCAACCCATACGAGGGCGACAAGGCGCTGATCGGCACGACCGACATACCCTACGAGGGCGCGCCGGAGGAAGTCACGGCGACCGAGGACGAAGTCGCCTACTTGATGGACGCGGTCAACCGCTACTTCAAGCCGCAACTCCGCCGGCAGGATGTGCTCGAAAGCTTCTCCGGTGTCCGTCCCCTTTATGACGACGGCCACGGTAATCCCTCGGCGGTTACCCGCGACTATGTCTTCGACCTTGACGAGAATGCCGGTGCGCCGCTGCTCAACGTGTTCGGCGGGAAGATCACCACCTTCCGCAAGCTCGCCGAGCACGCGCTCGAACGCCTCGGCACAACTTTTCCCGACATGAAGCCCGCATGGACCGCGCGCGCGCCGCTCCCCGGCGGTGACATGGCTTCTGCCGATTTCCCCACCTTCCTCGCCGAGTTGGCCGCCGACCACCCTTGGCTCCCTCCGTCCCTGGCCCGGCACTACGCCCGCCTCTACGGCACCCGCGCCCGCGTCCTGCTCGGCTCGGTCCGCCGCATGGAGGATCTCGGACCTCGTTTCGGCCCGCTCCTCTACGCCGCCGAAGCGGATTACCTGCGCGCCCACGAATGGGCCCGGACCGCCGAGGACATCCTCAGGCGCCGAACCAAGCACGGACTGCAGATGACCGCCGAGGAACGCAGCCGCTTCGCCGACTGGTACGCCACCGATCTCGCCCGGAGCGCCTGATGCCGTCACCTGCGCCGCCGGTCTCCCTCACCGACCTCCGCGCCTTCTCCGCCCGCATCGGCGCCGATTGCGCGCTGATCCAGGGCGCTGGCGGCAACACCTCGCTGAAGGCCGGCGACACCATGTGGATCAAGGCGTCTGGCACCCTCCTCGCCACCGCGCTCGAGCGCGACATCATGGTCCCCGTCGATCGCGACGCCCTCGCCGCCGCCCTCGCCGCCGACGCCGCGAGCACGGACGACACCGGCCGTTTCGTCGTCGGCGAGCACCCGCTCCGCCCTTCGATCGAGACGAGCCTCCACGCCGTCCTGCCCCAGGCCATCGTCGTGCACGTCCACTGCGTCGACACCATCGCCCACGTAATTCGCCGCGACGCCGCGGAAATCCTCGCCCCGAAGCTCGCCGGCCTCGACTGGATCCTCGTGCCCTACCAGCGCCCCGGCGCCCGCCTTGCCGCCGCCGTCCGCGACGCGCTCCGCCCCGGCACCGACGTGGTCGTGCTCGCCAACCACGGCCTGATCGTCGCCG
>SKOX01000109.1 GCA_007119835.1 Paracoccaceae bacterium | reverse complement strand
GCTCAAACGTCATCGTCTGCCGTGCATCGTTCTCCCGAAGGATCCCGAAGCCGACAAACGGTGAAGCTGACAACCTCCATCATCGGCCGAAGCCTAGGAGGCCGATATGCCAGAGCGTCCGACCATCGAAATGGACCAAACCGCCCGCATATCCCTTCATCAAAACAAAATTTCAAAAAGCGCGGATCGGAAATCCTGCACCGTCTGGCACCGCGGACCTCTTCTGCCGATGAGCCAGCCGCCTCGATGCGTCTTGCATCGCCGTCGACCGGATCCGTTATCTGGGGATTTTCGCCGCGCCCGTCAAGAGGGTTCGGCGTGCCCCAGTCGTCTTTTCAAACAGCCCGGGGAGCGAAAACCGTACGAACCGCCATTTTCCTCTGGCGTTTCGCACCGCGTGCCTTCCCGGTAGGCGCCGCGTTGCCGTTGGCCCCGCGACGAAGGCCGATATAGGCCCACGGGCCGGGGCACGCAAGCCGAAAAACGCGGCGCGGGGACTTTTTCGGCCGCGACCCGAGCGGGCGCGGACCTTCCCGGTGGCCCGCGCGCCGCGGCGGGGTGCGACAGGGGGTGCGACAGGGGGTGCGACAACGGGCGCCGCGCCCATGCGCAGCCGCGCCCCATATCGACTGCCAGCGCCGGATCGCGGCGCGGAAACAGCATCTTGGGAGCCAATCGCATCATGAACCGTAAAATGCTCATCGCCGCCGGAACGGCCTTCGCGCTTTCGGCGCCCGCCGCGGCGCTCGCCGACGACATCGTCGACGTCGCCGCCGGAGCGGGCTCGTTCGACACGCTGGTCGCCGCCGTGCAGGCCGCCGGGCTCGAGGAGACCCTGCGCGGCGAGGGCCCGTTCACCGTCTTCGCGCCGACCGACGAGGCCTTCGCCGCCCTGCCCGAGGGCACGGTCGCATCGCTCCTCGAGGAGGAGAACCGCGACCAGCTCGTCGCGATCCTCACCTACCATGTCGTGCCCGGCGCGGTCATGTCGTCGGACATCGCCGGCCAGCAGCTCGAGGTGGAGACGGTGCAGGGCTCGAGCCTGTCGATCGACGCCGGCGACCGCGTGCGCGTCAACGACGCCTGGGTGATCCAGGCCGACGTGGAGGCCTCGAACGGCGTCATCCACGTGATCAACGAAGTCCTCCTGCCCGAGTGACCCGGCCCCGGCCCGGGTGCGGACGCGCCCGGGCCGATCCCGACCGGCCAACGCCGGTCGCTTGACGCTGCCGCCCGCGCGGCTCAGGCCACCACCGGTCGCTTGACGCGCCCGCCCGCACGGCTCAGGCTGACGGCTGTTCCCCGAGGCGAGGCCCATGACAACCGACATCACCCCGCGCGAGATGCTGGCCCGGCTCGTGGCCTTCCCGACCGTGTCGCGCGACACCAACCTGCCGCTCGTCGACTTCGCCGCCGACCACCTGGCGCGGTGCGGCGCCACGCTCCTGCGCGTCCCCGACGAGACCGGCACCAAGGCGAGCCTCGTCGCGCGCATCGGCCCCGACGTGCCGGGCGGCGTCGTGCTCTCGGGCCACACCGACGTCGTCCCGGTCGACGGCCAGGACTGGTCGACCGAACCCTGGCGCCTCGTCGAGCGCGACGGCCGGCTCTACGGCCGCGGCACCGCCGACATGAAGGGCTTCGTCGCCCTCGCGCTCGCCCTCGCGCCCCGGATGGCCGCGGCCCCGCTCAAGCGTCCGATCATCCTCGCGCTGTCGCGCGACGAGGAGGTGGGCTGCGTCGGCGCGCCGCCGATGATCGAGGCGATGCTCGCCGCCCTGCCCCGCCCCGAGGCGGTCATCGTCGGCGAGCCGACCGGGATGCGCGTCGTCACCGCGCACAAGGGCGGGCTGCTGCTCGAGACCCGCGCCCGCGGCCACGAGGTGCACTCGTCGGAGATCCACCGCGGCGTCTCGGCGATCATGTGGGCCGCGCGCCTCGTCACCTGGCTCGACGACGTCATGGAGGAAAACCGCGCCGCCGCCGAGGCCGGCACCGCCGGCGACCCGGCCTTCGACCCGCCCTACACCACCACCCACGTCGGCACGATCGCCGGCGGCACGGCGCACAACATCACCGCGCGCGACTGCCGCTTCCTCGCGTCCTTCCGCGTCCTGCCCTCGGAGGACCCCGACGCCTGGGAGGCCCGCTTCCGCGCCGAGGCCGAGCGCCTGTCCGCCGCCATGCGCCGCACCCGCCCGAACACCGGCTTCGCGATCGAGCGGGTCAACCTCGTGCCCTCGTGCCGGCCCGAGCCGCGCGGCGCGGCCGAGGCGCTGGCCCGGGCGCTCACCGGCGACAACGCCACCAACGTCGTGAGCTTCGGCACCGAGGCCGGGCAGTTCCAGGCGCCGGGCCTGTCGGCGGTGGTCTGCGGCCCCGGCGACATCGCCCAGGCCCACCAGCCCGACGAGTTCATCACCCTCGAGCAGTTCGAGGCGGGCGCCCGCTTCATGCGCCGCCTGATCGACCGCCTCGCCGCCTGAACCCCGCGCCGCCGGCCTCCCGCCGCCAGCCAGACGCCGCCGGACCGGGGCCCCCGAAGCGACGCCGCAGAAGCGACGCCGCTGGACCAACGCCGCCTCCTTTCCTACCTTCACCCCAGAGACTGACCGGAGGACACCTTGGCAAGCCAGGACTTCGAAGCGATCGCCGACGACTTCGCCTTCCTCGACGACTGGGAGGACCGCTACCGCTACGTCATCGAGCTCGGCCGCAAGATGCCACCGCTCGAGGACGCGCTGAAGGTGCCCGCGACCAAGGTCGAGGGCTGCGCCAGCCAGGTCTGGCTCCACGCCGAGATCGACGGCGGGGGCCCGAACGCAAGCTTCGGCTTCCGCGGCGATTCGGACGCGATGATCGTGCGCGGCCTGATCGCGATCCTGCGCGCGCTCTACAACGGCCTGTCGCCGGCCGAGGTGCTGCGGGTCGACGCCCAGGCCGAACTCGGGCGCCTCGGCCTCGACGCCCACCTGTCCTCGCAGCGGTCGAACGGTCTGCGCGCCATGGTCGCGCGGCTCCGCGGCCTCGCCGAGGAACGGGCCTCGGCAGCCTGACCGCGCGGCGCGGCAGCCGGTGTCCGATCCCGTCGTCCCCGATCCCGCGCCCGACCCCGCGCCCGGCGCGCCCGCGGCCGATCCCCTGACGCAGCTCCT
>SKOX01000188.1 GCA_007119835.1 Paracoccaceae bacterium | reverse complement strand
GCGGAGGCGGGCGTCGAGGTGAAGGTCCTGCTCGACTGGCAGGGCAGCGTGCCGATGGATCGCGCGATCCGGGACCGCATGGAGGCGGCCGGCGTGCAGGTCGTGCGTTTCCGCCCGGTGCACTGGTACAATCTCGACCGGATCAACAACCGCACCCACCGCAAGCTCCTGGTCGTCGACGGACGGGTCGGCTTTACCGGCGGCGTCGGGATCGGCGACGAGTGGCTGGGCGACGCCCGCCATCCCGGCGAGTGGCGCGAGACCCACTACCGGGTGACGGGCCCGGTGGTGGCGGGGCTACAGGAGGCGTTCGCCGACAACTGGGTCGAGGCGACGGGCGAAGTGCTGAAGGGCGCGGGCTTCTTCCCGGGCCTCGATCGGCAGCCCGACGGCGTCCGCGCGCACATGACGAAGTCGAGTGCCGGCGGGCGGAACACCATGCACCTGATGATGATGACCGCCATCGCCTCGGCCGAGCGCCATGTCCGGATCGGGACGCCATACTTCGTGCCAGACGATGTCGCCAAGCACCAGCTCATCGCGGCCCGTCAGCGCGGCGTCGAGGTCGACGTGCTCGTGCCCGGCGCCCACATGAGCAAGGCCTTCATCCGAAACGCCTCGCGGCACTTCTGGGGCGACATGCTCGAGGCCGGCGTGCGCATCCACGAATACCAGCCCACCTTCTATCATCCGAAGGTGGTCATCGTCGATGATGCCTGGGTGACGATCGGCTCGGCCAACTTCGACGAGCGCGCCTTCCGGCTGAACGACGAGGCCAATCTCGGGGTGTTCGACGCAGGCTTCGCACGGGAGCAGGCGGCGATCTTCGACGCCGACCTCGATCGCGCGCGGCAGATCACGCTCGCCGAATGGGAAAGCCGGCCGCTGCGGCAGCGGATCACCGACTGGGCCTGGAGCTGGTTGCGGGCGCAGCTGTAGCGCCGCTCAGTAGCCCAGGGCGCGATCGACCTCGTGGAGCAGGGGGCGGCCGGCCTCGACGCGGGCGATGTTCTCGGCGACGACCTCGGACGCCGTCGAGGGCCGGGTCTCGGCGGCGATGTGCGGCGTGACGGTGACGCGGGGATGGTGCCAGTACGGGTGGTCGGGCGGCAACGGCTCCTCGCGGAAGACGTCCAGTGTCGCGTGCGCGACCTCGCCCGCGTCGAGCGCCGCAAGGAGCGCCGCGTCGTCGATCAGCGTGCCCCGGCCCGGGTTCACGATGCACGCGCGGCGCGGAAGGCGGGCGAGCCGGTCGGCGTCGAGGAGGTTCTCGGTCGCGGGCGTCGCCGGCAGGAGCAGGACGAGGATCTCCGCCTCGGCCAGCGTGGCGGCGAGGCCGTCGTCGGCCGAGCGGCCGTCGATGCGAGGGTGCGGCGGCTTCGGCGTGCGGCTCCAGCCGATGGTGCGGAAGCCCAGGGCTGCCAGCGTCTCGGCAGCCGCACGGCCGAGGGCGCCCTGGCCGAGCACCGCGACCGTGCGCTCGCGGGCGAGCGGGGGAACGGCGTCGCCGCGCCAGACGCCGTCCTGGCGCGCGAGATGGTCGTCGAGCCCGAGGTGGTAGCGCAGGACGTGGCCGGCGACGTAGTCGCACATGCCCTCGGTGAGGCCGGCATCGACCATGCGGGCGAGCGGCACGCGGAGCGTCGGGTTCGACGCGATGCGCTCGACGCCTGCCCAGAGGCTGAGGACGGCCTTCAGCCGCGTGAAGGCGCCGAAGTCTTCAAGGCCGCCCTTGGGGCTGTAGACCACGTAGTCGACCGCCGCCGGGTCGTCGGCATCGGGAGAGAGCACGACGTCGAGGCCGCGGGCGGCGCAGGCCCGCGCGAGGTGGGGCTCGTAGAGGGTCCAGTCGGACGCGGGGGCCGAGAAGAGGACGCGGACGGGCATGGGCTCAGGCTCTCAGGCGGGGGCGGTGGATATGGGCGCTCTGCATCAGACCGAAGGCTGCGAGCAGCACGAGCATCGCCGACCCGCCGTGGGAGACGAGCGGCAGCGGCACGCCGACCACGGGCACGAGACCGGTGACCATGGCGATGTTGACCGAGAAGAACAGGAAGAAGGTGGCGCCGATGCCCGCTGTCAGGATCGCGCCGAACCGGTCGCGGTTGGCGATGGCCGAGACGAAGCAGAAGACGACGACGAGGGCGTAGAGGCCGAGCAGCGTGGCGGAGCCGGTGAAGCCGAATTCCTCGGCGAGCGTGGTGAAGACGAAGTCGGTGTGCTTCTCGGGCAGGAAGTTCAGACGCGACTGCGTGCCCTGCATGAAGCCGCGCCCCTGCCAGCCGCCCGACCCCATGGCGATGGTCGCCTGGGTGATGTGGTAGCCGGCGCCGAGCGGGTCGGTCGAGGGGTCGAGGAAGGTGTGGATCCGGCGGAACTGGTAGTCCTTGAGCAGCTGCCACTCGGTCCCTTCCGAGCGCATCACCACCGTGACGAGCGCCGCGCCGCCGACGCCCGCGACGATGAAATACCAGATCGACACGCCTGCGATGAACATCACCGCGCCGCCCCCGAGCACAAGCAGCAGCGCCGTCCCGAGGTCGGGCTGCTGCAGGACGAGCGCGGTGGGCGCAAGCACGAGCAGGAGCGGCAGCAGCACCCAGAGCGGACGCGAGACCTTCTCGACGGGCAGGCGCGCGTAGTAGGCGGCGAGCGCCACGACGATCGCGATCTTCATCACCTCGGACGGCTGGACGACGAGGGGGCCGATGGCGATCCAGCGCTGCGCGCCCATGCCGACGGTGCCGATGAACTCGACGAGCACGAGAAGGCCGAGCGCGCCGATATAGGCCAGCGGCGCGAGCGTGCGCCAGACCGTGATCGGGACCATCGCGATGACGACAAGGCCGACCATGCCGATGGCGAAGCGCGCCGCATGGGTGCCGGCCCAGGGCTCCCAGGAGCCGCCGGCGGCGGAGTAGAGGGCGAGGATGCCGACGCCGGCGATGGCGGTCAGCAGCACGAGGATCGGCCAGTGCAGCGTCACGAGCTTCCAGCCGCCCCGCGGCAGCCGGGTGCCGGGGAGATCGAGCGCCGTCACCGGCCCCACCGCCGCGCGATGCCACGGGCGGCGGCCCACCGCGCCTGCCCGGCCGACGGCCGGGCGGTTGCATGCGACTCGGCCCCTGAAAGGGGCCTCCGCCGAGGAACCCGCCGTTCGCGCCGGAGCCCGGT
>SKOX01000081.1 GCA_007119835.1 Paracoccaceae bacterium | reverse complement strand
CGAGCTGGATCATCATCAGCTGCTGGCCGTAGCAGATGCCGAGGACGGGCACGCCGAGGGTGAAGAGCGCGTCGGGTGCCCGCGGGCTCGCCTCGTCGATCACCGATGCAGGGCCGCCCGAAAGGATCACGGCCCGAGGTGCGAAGTCTGCGAGGAAGTCCGGGGTGACGGCCGTGTAGGGATGGATCTCGCAGTAGATCCGTGCCTCGCGCAGGCGGCGCGCGATGAGCTGCGTCACCTGGCTTCCATAGTCGACGATCAGCAGGCGCTGGTGCGAGGGGGGCGTCATCCGCCGGGCTTTAGGCGCGATGCGGATTCGGCGCAAGGGCGCTCGATCGGTCCCGCCTCGCCGAGGCGGCGCAGGCCCGGCCGCAGCCGCGCCCGCAGCGCGCGCCGGTCATGGGCCGGTCAGTGAACCGCGACGTTCGGCTTGCGCGCCTCGGCGATCAGCGCGGTCAGGATCGCGACGTGGCGCTGGATCGAGTAGGTCGCCTCGCCGGAGGTGCGCTTGGTCTCGAGGCGGTTCTCCTCGGCGATCAGGGTGCCGATGCTGAGCTCGGCCCGGGCGGCCTTGTTGAGGCGCAGGAGCCGCTTGAGGTCGCGGTCGCGCTGGTAGTCGGTGACACCCGCCCGCGCCGCCCGGATCAGGATCTTCGGGCGCCGGATGGCGGCGAGGTCGGCATCTGCGGCGTGGGTCATCGGCGTTGCCTCCGGTGTGTGTGAACGGGAGGCAGTCTCCGCCCGCGCCTCCGGGCGTTGCACAACCATGGCGTGTGCCGACCGCTCGGTGGTTCCGCCTGGGTCAGAAAAGGTGCGGTGGTATCCAGCGCTTAAGGAAGCATCAACCATTCAACTTTAAGACGAGTTTTCGAAAAATTAGCGTAAGGCGATCAAGTGCCGACAAGCTCAGCTGTTCCCGAACCCGCCGCGTGGGGCGAGACCCACGCCCTTCCCTCCTGGCTTCCCGAACTCGCGGTGACCTACCTCGCTCACACCTGTGGCGGGCACGCGATCCGGGCGCTCGCCCGCGCCAAGGGCTGCCACGCCTCGACCGTCCTGCGCCAGGTGCGCAAGGTCGAGGCATGGCGCGACGACCCCCTTGTCGACGAGGCGCTCGAGGAGATGGAGCGCGTCTATACCGCCGCCGGACCGAACGGACCGGACCTCAAGGAGGTGATCGCCACAATGCCCAGCCACGCCCACACGTCCCCCGGATGCGAGCCGCAGTCCGTCTCCGGCCCGACGCGTCCTGCGGCGCGCATCGAGCGGGAGGCCCGCCGCATCCTGCGCCGGCTCTGCGAGAAGGGCGCGTTCCTCGCGGTCGCCCCGAACATGGAGAAGGCGGTGGTGCTGCGCGAAGTGGTGCCCGGCAAGCAGAACCGCATCGCGGTCGTCGAGCGCGACGTGGCGCACGCCTTCGCGCTGCAGGAGTGGATCGCCTGCGAGCGGGCGGGCAAGATCGCGGTCTACACCATCACCCAGGTCGGCCGCGCCGCGCTGAAGCGCCTCCTGACCGAGGAGCGGCTCGCCCGCGAGCCCCAGGCGGGCTTCGCCGAGACCGTGACGCCCTTCGGCGAGCAGCACCGCTTCTATGCCGAGCGCTCGGTGATGGCCGAGGACGGCTCCGGCGAGCAGCGGGTGCGCTTCAACCTCGCCGAGTCGCCCCTCTCGGTGCTCGGGCGCAAGCGCGACAAGGACGGTCTGCCCTATCTGACCGCGGACCTGATCGAGGCGGGCGAGCGGCTGCGCGAGGACTTCGAGCTCGCGCAGATGGGTCCGCGCACGACGCAGAACTGGGAGCGCTTCCTGACGGTTTCCGACGCGCCGAGCCTCGGCGGCCGCGGGCCGTCGGAGGGGCCGTCGGACGCGCGGGTCCGGGTGGCGAAGGCGCTCGAGGCGCTGGGGCCGGGGCTGAGCGACATCGTCTTCCGGATCTGCTGCTTCCTCGAAGGGCTCGAAACCGCGGAGAAGCGGCTCGGCTGGTCTGCGCGCTCGGGCAAGGTGGTGCTGAAGATCGCGCTCGAGCGGCTGGCCCGGCACTACGGGATCGCCTCGGCGGGGCCGGGCGACCGGCGCGGGCAGGGCACGTCCGGTTCATGACCTTGGCGGAGGCCGCGCCGTTGCGCGGCCGCTGTCATTCTCCCCGCGCGTGCCGCGCGGGGCCCCTGGCGCGCCGTTGCGCGCCGGCGAGGGGCTCCGGCCCCTCGCGCTCCCCCGCCTGCTCTCCAGGTTTCTTGCCCGAAAGAAGGCGGACGGTGCGTTCAGCCGGCGGCCGCGATGATCCCGTTGAAGTCCTCGGCCTTCAGCGAGGCGCCGCCGACGAGGGCGCCGTCGACGTCCGGGACGCCGAAGATATCGGCGGCGTTCGCCGGCTTGACCGAACCGCCGTAGAGCAGCCGGATGCCGTCGGACGTGCCGGCCCCGAAGCGCTCGGAAAGCTTCTCGCGGATGAAGGCATGGACCGCGCCGATCTCCTCGAGGCTCGGCGTCCTTCCGGTGCCGATCGCCCAGACCGGCTCGTAGGCGACGACGAGGTTGTCGGGGGTCGCGCCGTCCGGAATCGAGCCCGCGACCTGTCGGCCCACGACCTCCAGCGTGCGGCCGGCGTCGCGGTCGGCCTCGCTCTCGCCGACGCAGACGATGGCGAGGAGGCCGGTGCGCCAGGCGGCGCGGGCCTTGGCCTCGACCAGCGCGTCGCCCTCGCCGTGCTCGGCGCGGCGCTCGGAATGGCCCAGGATGACGGCGACCGCGCCGGCCTCGCGGAGCATCTCGGCGGCGACGTCGCCGGTATGAGCGCCCTCTGGCTCGGGGTGGCAGTCCTGCCCGCCCATGGCGATGCCGCGGCCGGCGAGCGGCGCGATCAGGGTCGCCGGCGGGCAGACCAGGATCTCGACGGCGGGCTCGGGATGGGCGTCCCGGACCGCGTCGATCACCGCGCCCGATTCGCGCGACCCGTTCATCTTCCAGTTGCCCGCTATCAGCTTGCGCCGCATGACGCCCTCCTTCCGCTGTCGTCTTGAGGATCGGCGAAGCCTGCGCGACGCTGAGCCGCGGCCCGGCCTCCCTTCGCTACTGTCCGGCGAACTTGATCGATTCGCCGCAGCCGCAGGACTCCACCACGTTCGGATTGCGGAACCTGAAGCCGGATTCGAGGAGGGTCTGCTCGTAGTCGATCTCGGTGCCGAACAGGAACATCTGTGCCATCGGCGCGATCAGCACGCGGGCGCCATTCTGCTCGACCACCTCATCGTGGGGGTCGATCGCGTCGACATACTCCATGGTGTATTCCATGCCGGCGCAGCCGCCCTTCTTGACGCCGATCCGCAAGCCCTGCTTGGCGCCGCGCTGCATCAGGCGGCGGATCTGCGTCTCGGCGGCCTGCGTGATCTTCACGGGCGGAGTGCCGGGAATGGAAAACATGCGTGCTGCCTCTCCCTCATGCCCGACTAAATTAGTCGGAGCAGGCGTCCGCGGCAAGGGGGCTCACGGCCGCAGCACCGAGATCGCCGCGGCCGTGGCGATGGCGACGATCAGCGCCCAGGCGAAACTCGCGAGCGTGCCGACGATCACGTACTCCGCGGTCTGGCGGCTGCGCTGCGCCTCGCCGAAGCGCAGGATCGATTTCGCCGCGATCAGGAGGCCGATGCCGACGATCTCGCCCGCGAGCACGAGGACGAGGATGAGGAGCCGCTCGAGCTGGCCGATGAGCCGCCCGCCCTGGGGCAGGCTCGGGTCGCCCGCGGGATCGGACGGCAGCTTCAGCCCGCGCATCAGCGCGCCGACCGCGTGCCCGCCGGCCCAGACCGCGCCGATAAGACCGGCGGCAAAGGCGAAGGCCATCGGCAGGTGGGTGAGCGGCGCCGCGAGGAGGCCGGCCTCGGGCCAGAGGCCGGCGGCATAGGTGCCGGGCCAGACCACGGCTACGGCGACGATCACGGCGAGGTGGGCCGCCTGGTCGAGCGCGAAGGCGCGAAAGCCCGCGCCGCCGAAGCGGACCTTCAGCCAGTCGACAAGAACGTGGGTGAGGGTGACGGCCAGCACGGGCCACGGCGTCAGGGGCAGGCCGAGCGCCGCCCAGGCGGTCGCCGCGACGATGGCTCCGTGTGCGAGGAGCATGGGCGCGCGGTGCTTCTCCCGCACCATGCGGTCGGTCTGGAGCACGAAGTCGGCGAGGGCGTGGGCGAAAACGAGGGCAACCGCCGTCTCAAGCATCGGACGACGCCGCAGGGGGAGGCCCGTGCAGATCGCGCCGGTTGACAGCGCCCAGGGGCTGTGAGGCTCGAAACAGCGTCTGGAAGCTGTGATAGGGTGCCTTCATGGTGCGGTCTCGAACGCGTCTATCGCCTGCAGGAGCGGGCCCGCCCCGGCGGTGCGGAGGTGCCGTGCCACGGTCTGCTGGGCGACGCCGAAGGTGGACGCCATTTCCAGCTGAGACGGGGCATCGGGCTGCAGCGCGGCGCGGAGGACGCGCGCCTGGGCCGGGGTCCACCGGCGGGCGATCTCGTCGACGAGGGCGACGATGGCGCGGCGCTCGCTGGCGCTGGACGGCGGTGCGGCCCACGCCATGGTGAGGCGCCGGGCGCGGCCCATGTCGTCGAGCCCGCGGCCGGAAAGCTCGAAGGCGGGGCCGGAGGCTGCGGAGATGTCGGCGCCCGCAGGCAGCGTCCCGGGCCCGATGCCGATGGAGATCCGGGTGTCGAGGGAGCGGCCTTCCGCGCGCAGGGCCGCGCGGAAAAGCAGGGCGGCGCGAAGCGCGTGTCGCGGATCGGGGGCGAGCCATTGCCAGCCGTCGCCGCGAAACCGGGCGAAACGGGACGGTCCGCGACCCCAGCTGCCGGCCTCCTCCGCGGCGGTGGCGACCGCGGCCATTGCGGCCTCGAGCCCCGCCGGGTCGAGGGCCGACGAGCGCACGATATCGCCGGTCAGGACTGCGAGCGTGTCGGGCATGGCCTCTCGCCGGGACGCGGGTGGCGACCATGCCGCCGGCGCCCCCGCCGGGCAAGCCTCTACATGAAGCCGAGCTCGAGCCTGGCCTCGTCCGACATCATGTCCATGCCCCACTGGGGCTCCCAGACGAGGCCGACGTCGACGTGCCGGACGCCGGGCACGGCGAGGACCGCCTCGGCGACCCAGCCGGGCATCTCGCCCGCGACCGGACAGCCGGGGGCCGTCAGGGTCATCGCGATCTGGACATCGTTCTCCTCGGAGATCTCGATCGTGTAGACGAGGCCGAGGTCGTAGATGTTCACCGGGATCTCGGGGTCGTGGACGGTGCGGCAGGCCTCGACGACAGGGTCGTAGAGGGGATGGTCGACCGTCGAGGGTTTGATCAGAGGCTCGCCTTCCATCGGCGTGTGCGGCTCTGCAGTCATCTCCGACCCTCCTGCCTTGGCAACGGAGCAGAAAGATATACGAGAGGGCCGGCGATGCAACCGGGAGCCCCGCCGATGGTCCAGCCGTTCCGCTTCGAGATCGCCGCCCGCGACGGCCGTGCGCGGGCGGGCACCGTGGAGACGCCACGGGGCGCGATCCGGACGCCGGCCTTCATGCCGGTGGGCACGGCCGCGACCGTGAAGGCGATGCTGCCGTCGAGCGTGCGTGCGACGGGCGCGGACATCCTGCTCGGCAACACCTACCACCTGATGCTCCGTCCGGGCGCGGAGCGGATCGCGCGGCTCGGCGGGCTGCACCGGTTCATGGACTGGGAGCGGCCGATCCTGACGGATTCGGGCGGCTTCCAGGTGATGAGCCTGACGGAGTTGCGGAAGCTGAGCGAGGAGGGGGTCACCTTCCGGTCGCATATCGACGGCTCGCGCCACCAGCTCACGCCGGAGCGGTCGATGGAGATCCAGCGGCTGCTCGGCTCGGACATCGTCATGGCCTTCGACGAGTGCACGCCCTTCCCGGCGAGCCGGGAGCGGGCGGCCGCGTCGATGCGGCTCTCGATGCGGTGGGCGGGGCGCTCGCGCGCGGCCTTCGGCGCGCGGCCTGGATACGCCCTCTTCGGCATCCAGCAGGGCTCGGTCTACGAGGACCTGCGGGCGGAGAGCGCGGCTGCGCTTTCGGAGATCGGCTTCGAGGGCTACGCCATCGGCGGCCTTGCGGTCGGCGAGGGCCAGGCGACGATGTTCGAGGTACTGGACTATGCGCCCGGCCAGCTGCCCGAGGACCGGCCGCGCTACCTGATGGGCGTGGGCAAGCCCGACGACATTCTTGGCGCGGTGGAGCGCGGCGTCGACATGTTCGACTGCGTGCTGCCGACCCGGTCGGGCCGGACGGGCCAGGCGCTGACGCGGCGCGGCGCGGTGAACCTCAAGAACGCCCGGCATGCGGACGACCCGCGGCCGCTCGATCCCGACTGCACCTGCCCGGCCTGCTCGCGCTACAGCCGGGCCTACCTCCACCACGTCGTGCGCGCGGGCGAGATCATCGGGGCGATGCTGCTGACCTGGCACAATCTCCACTACTACCAGGAGCTGATGGCCGGCATCCGGGCCGCGATCGCCGGGGGCCGGCTGGCGGAGTTCGCCGCGGCTTTCCATGCCGAGCGGGCGCAGGGCGACATCGAGCCGCTCTGATCCGGGGGAGCGCGGGGCGGGATCGGGCGCTTGTACGCCGAGCCGCCAACACCCGGAATTCGCCCGGCGCCGGTTTCCGATCGGTGCACAACTTAAAGACGAGATAGTGGCCCCCAGATCCCTTGCGGCGCGCGCAACTGGGCCGCAGAGTGCCGGACTTGAAAGGCTATCGGCCCCGAGCCATCTAGACGAGACATCCGACAGGGGGTGTGCCGGCTGCCACTTCGGGGCGGCGCGCCCTGCGAGACAAGGACTTTTCCATGACACTGACGAGCGCGAGCTATCCCGTCCTGCCGCTGCGCGACATCGTGGTCTTCCCCCACATGATCGTGCCTCTCTTCGTCGGCCGCGAGAAGTCGGTGCGCGCCCTCGAGGCGGTGATGCGGGACGACAAGCAGATCCTGCTCGCGAGCCAGATGGACGCCGCCGAGGACGAGCCGCACGCCGACGGGATCTACCGCGCCGGCGTGCTCGCGAACGTCCTCCAGCTCCTGAAGCTGCCGGACGGCACCGTGAAGGTGCTCGTCGAGGGCAAGGCGCGGGTGCGGATCAGGGAATTCCTCGACAACCCCTCCTTCTTCGAGGCCGAAGCCGAGGAGGTCGAGGAGACCGAGCGCGACCCGGCGGCGATCACGGCGCTCACCCGCGCGGTGGTGGGCGAGTTCGAGCGCTACGCCAAGCTCAACCGGAACATCCCCGAGGAGGCCGTCGCATCGGTCTCCGACACCATGCCGGCGGCCAAGCTCGCCGACACGGTGGCGGGCCATCTCGGCGCCAAGCTCGAGGAGAAGCAGAAGCTCCTGGAGACCCCGGACGTCGGCGAGCGGCTCGAGGCGATCTACGGCCTGATGCAGGGCGAGATGAGCGTCCTGCAGGTCGAGAAGAAGATCCGCAGCCGCGTGAAGTCCCAGATGGAGCGGACCCAGCGCGAATACTACCTCAACGAGCAGATGAAGGCGATCCAGCGCGAGCTCGGCGAGGGCGAGAACGGCCAGGACGAGGCCGCCGAGCTCGAGGCGCGCATCGAGAACACCAAGCTCTCCAAGGAGGCCCGCGACAAGGCGATGGCCGAGCTGAAGAAGCTCCGGTCGATGAGCCCGATGTCGGCGGAGTCGACGGTGGTGCGCAACTACCTCGACTGGATGCTGTCGATCCCGTGGGGCAAGAAGAGCCGGCTGAAGAAGGACCTCAACGCCGCGCAGAAGATCCTCGACGACGACCATTTCGGTCTCGAGCGGGTCAAGGAGCGCATCGTCGAGTTCCTCGCCGTGCAGCAGCGGTCGTCCAAGCTCAAGGGCCCGATCCTGTGCTTCGTCGGCCCTCCGGGCGTCGGCAAGACGAGCTTGGGCAAGTCGATCGCGCGGGCGACCAACCGCGAGTTCATCCGCATCTCGCTCGGCGGCGTCCGGGACGAGGCGGAGATCCGCGGCCACCGTCGGACCTATATCGGCTCGATGCCCGGCAAGATCATCCAGTCGATGAAGAAGGCCAAGACCGCCAACCCGCTCATCCTGCTCGACGAGATCGACAAGATGGGCCAGGACTTCCGCGGCGATCCGTCAAGCGCGATGCTCGAGGTGCTCGACCCCGAGCAGAACTCGACCTTCATGGACCACTATCTGGAGGTCGAGTACGACCTCTCGAACGTGATGTTCATCACGACGGCGAACACCTACAACATGCCGCGCCCGCTCCTCGACCGCATGGAGGTCATCACGATCTCGGGCTACACTGAGGACGAGAAGACCGAGATCGCCAAGGGCCACCTCATCGCCAAGCAGGAGAAGGGTCACGGGCTCAAGAAGGGCGAGTTCGAGCTGACCGAGGAGGCGCTGCGCGACATCATCCGCTACTACACGCGGGAGGCCGGCGTCCGGAACCTCGAGCGCGAGATCGCCAAGCTCTGCCGCAAGGCGGTGACCGAGATCGTCAAGGGCAAGACCGACAAGGTCGTGGTGACGCCGGACAATCTCGAGGACTTCCTCGGGGTGCGGCGGTTCAAGTACGGCCTCGCCGAGCTCACCGACCAGGTGGGCGTGGCGACGGGCCTCGCCTGGACCGAGGTCGGTGGCGACCTCCTGTCGATCGAGGCGCTGAAGCTGCCCGGCAAGGGGCGGATGAAGACCACGGGCACCCTCGGCGACGTGATGAAGGAGTCGATCGACGCGGCGAGTTCCTACGTCCGGTCGAAGGCGCCGGATCTCGGGCTCGAGCCGCCGGTATTCGAGACGCTCGACATCCACGTCCACGTGCCTGAGGGGGCGACGCCCAAGGACGGGCCGTCCGCCGGCATCGCGATGGTCACGTCGATCGTGTCGGTTCTGACCGGCATCCCGGTCCGGCGCGACGTTGCGATGACCGGCGAGGTGACGCTCAGGGGCAACGTGCTGCCGATCGGCGGGCTGAAGGAGAAGCTTCTGGCCGCGCTCAGGGGCGGGATCACCAAGGTGCTGATCCCGGAGGAGAACGTGAAGGACCTCCGCGACATCCCCGACAAGGTCAAGAAGGGCCTGGAGCTCATCCCGGTGAGCAACGTGCAGGACGTGCTCGAGGCCGCGCTGACCCGGATGCCCGAGCCGATCAGCTGGGACGAGGCCGCGGAGGCCGCCCGCCGCTCCGCCGTCGCCCGCGAGCATCAGTCACCGCTTTCGCCGCACTGAGCGACGGACGCTGGAGACGGAGAAGGCCGGCCCGATGGTGGGCCGGCCTTTCTGCGTTCGGTCCGATCCCTGGATCGCTACCGGCCCTAGGAGGCGCAACCGTGCGTGTCCCGACGAGCCCGCGATCTCTCAGGGGGGGCGCCGGTAAGGGAATTCCGGTGGCTTGACCTGGATCAAGGCGGGGGCATGGGGATGCGCGAGGCTGGGTGGGTGCGGCGCGATGCGGCCGCCTGTTCCCGGGGGAAGCCACGCCATGGAATCACTGCTCGTCTGCTTCGACCGCCGATTCGACCGGATGGCCCGCATGTCGGAGGCCACCGGCGGCGATCTCGTCGACGCCGTGCTCCGCAGGCGCATTGACGAAGGCGACTTTCGGGCAGCGCTCGTCGGCTGCGCGGGGTGCCGGCGCGAGACCGCCTGCTCGCGCTGGCTCGACGCCCGCGCGGGACAGGTTTCGGGGGCGCCGCCTTTCTTCTGCCCGAATGCCGCCGTGTTCGAGAGGCTCGCGCGCCGCGCCTGAGCCTCGGCCGATCCGGGAGATGGCCCGGTGCCCGGCCCGCGCGCATCCGCCGCCGTTCGCTGCCGGCCGACACTCAAACCGGGAGTTGGGCAGAATTATAGCCAAATAAAATCAATACCTTAGCAGCGCGCACCGACAAATCTGGGACTGATCTCCGACACCTGAGGGCTGACCTCCGACACCCCCAGACTGACCTGATCCGCGGCGCTGGCCCTGCCACGACGCGAAAAAAAAAGGCCGCCCCGAGGGGCGGCTCCGATGGTTTCAGGGGAGGCGGGTGGCGTCAGCGGGCGGCCATGGCCTTCCTCTTCTTCCTCTTCTCGGTCTCCTTCCGCAGCTCCTCCTTCCGCTGCTCCAGGATCCGGTCCATTGCGGTGGTGGTGTCTATGGCCTTCCGGTGCTGGGTCATGAACGGGTTGAGGTCGTCGTCGCAGTTCATGCGCAGGTAGTAGGCGCCGGCGAAGTGATCGAGATCGATCTTGCGGTCTCCCTCGGACATCGCCTCGTCGATCGCCTCTATCGTCATCTCCATCGCGATGCCGAAGCGGTATGCGCTCGCATGAATCAGGACCTCGAGGAACTCGGGCATATCGAACAGCCCGCCGTCGGCGAGGCCCGCGCGGTGCACCAGCGTGGCCGCCGAGCTGCGCATCCTGCGCATAGGTCATGGGCAGGATCTCGATGGGACGCAGCCTGCGGGTCAGGGTCTGGTCGTGGTTGATGAACTCGCGCCCCTCCAGCGTGGCGGTGAGGATCAGGCAGACGGGCGGGCCAGCGGCGATGCTGCATAAGATTGCGGAACTTCTTCGAGAACATCCGCATGCTGTCGGAGGTCGCGTAGCGGCCGCTGTCCTGCACCTCGTCGAGATGCAGCGCCGCGACGCGCTGCCCCTCGAACTGCGCCGTGACCCGATGGGTGAGGTAGTCCTCGTCGCGGTTCGCCTCGCAGGGGTACCCCATCTGGCGGAGGATCTCCCGCAGGGTGTCCTTCACCGAGGCCCGCCCCGGCACGATGACACTGACGATCCTGTCCCCGAACTCGCGCCCGCCCGTGGCCTTGGCGGCGGCCGGAAAATTCGTGATGGCCTCTTCCGCCATGCGTGACTTGCCGGTGCCGGCAGGGCCGATCAGGGCGGCGCCCTTCTGCTCCATGACGCCGGCCTTGAGCCGCGCCTCGCGCTGCTCGAGCACGGTGAACACCCGCGTCTGGAAGGCCTGGAACGGCGCGGTGGGGAAGAACTCGGTCGAGAGGCGCGTCGTCATGTCCGCCCTCTGCCGGATCGCCTCCGCCGCCGCCAGGGTTGCGTCGTCGATCATCCGTGGTCCTCCTGCCATGCGGATCCGCCGGAGCGGGGTTTCACCTTGCTGCGAAGGCGGTCGAGGCCGCCGGGGGTGCTGGGCGGGGTGCGGGGCGGGGTGCGGGGCACCTCGGCCTCGTCAGCCGGCGTCGCCGCGTCGGCGACTTCGGAGCCGACGACGTCAGGACCGCCAGCCGCCGCACCGCCTTCCGACTGGTCGGCATCGATGCCCGGGTCATGGAGATCATCCGCACCGGGATCGGCGTCGTCCTCCTCGCCCATCGCGAATCCGTACATCAGCGGGGTCGCGGTATTCGTCCCGACCGATGAAGGGCTTCTCGTGCTGGCCCTTACCGAAATCCCGGAGTTCGCGGGCCCCGCCGGCGAGCTCCTCCACGGTGTAGTGCCGGGGTCCGACGCCGGCAGACTTCGCAATCAGGTCTGCCGTCTCCCGCAGGGCCTCCCGGGCCTCCATGCGTTCCTCGGCCCGTGCCGCGTTCTTCTCGCGGGCCTCGGCGCGTTGCTGCCGGCGGGCGGCGCGCCAGTCCGCCAGCCTGATGCCACGCATCTCGGAGTCCAGCGCCGGCACGGACACGAATCTGGAGGGTTCTGTGAGGCGCGTCGTGGTGCCGAGCACATGCACGATAGATGTCGGCGCCTCATAGAAGCCGGATTGAACGAGACCGCGATGGGCCGGGCGTTATGGAGAAAGTGT
>SKOX01000457.1 GCA_007119835.1 Paracoccaceae bacterium | reverse complement strand
GAGTTCATGCGCGCCTACCTCGACACGCTGGCCCTCGTCGAACGCCTGCACCGGCTGTTGCTCGACGTGGTCAAGGACGAGTTCGAGCGGCTGGGCATCATCGACATCAACTCGGTGCAGGCGCTGCTGCTGTTCAACGTCGGCGACAACGAGGTGACGGCGGGCGAGCTGAAGACCCGCGGCTACTACCAGGGCTCGAACGTCTCCTACAATCTCAAGAAGCTGGTGGAATGCGGCTACATGCACCACCAGAAATGCATGGTGGACCGCCGGGCGGTGCGGGTCCGGCTGACCGAGAAGGGCCGGCGGATCTGCACGATCATCGACAGCCTCTTCCAGAGGCAGGCCGACGGCCTGAACAGCCGCGAGGTCCTGGGCGACGCCCGGCTCGCGGACATCAACGTGTCGCTCAGGGCGCTCGAGCGCTACTGGTCCGACCAGATCCGCTACATCTACTGATCGCGGCGCGCGTGTGGCGTCGGCAGCCGGTGTCGCGAAGCCCGGCGCCCGGCCCCGGCTGTCTCCCTGGTGCAACGGCGCGCCCCGCGACTGCGACCGTGCCCCGAACTTGCGTGCAAAAGGGAGCCGAGGCGTGCTAAATTCATCTGATAAGCACTTAAGGTCAGCCTGATTCGGGTGGTCGGGCGGCGAATGGCGACTGGGGCAGGTCAACGAGTTCGAGTGGGGCCATGAGCGTGTCCGCGAGCAACCGCAAGGAGGGGCAGTACGGCCCCTACGAATACCGCCTCGGCGACGAATTGCGCGGCGAGCGCGCCACGATCGGCAAGTCGCTGCTCGACGTCCAGCGCGACCTTCGGATCAAGGCGGCCTATCTCGACGCGATCGAGAACTGCGATCCGTCGGTCTTTCCGAACCCGGGCTTCATCGCCGGCTACATCCGATCCTACGCGCGCTACCTGAAGCTCGACCCGGACGAGGTCTACTGGCGCTTCTGCCAGGAGAGCGGCTTCGGCGGCGCGCGGGCGGCCGCGGGCATCGCCCAGCCGCAGACGGGGCGCAAGGCTGCGGCCACGGGCGTCGGTGCGGGCGGCGGCGCGGCCGGGGGCTTCCGGCCGGTCTTCCCGCTCGGCGCGGCCCCGAAGCGCCGCCTGCCCGAGATCCCCTTCGCGGCGATCGGCTCGCTCGTCGTGCTCGTGGCGCTGATCGGCGGCCTCGGCTACGGCGGCTGGGTCGTGCTGCAGAACATCCAGCGGGTGCAGTTCGCGCCCGTCGAGGAGGTGCCGGTGGCGCTCGCGGAGATCCCGACGCTCGAGGCGCCCGAGGTGCCGGGCGAGCCGGCGCTGCCCGATCTCGCGCAGCCGGTCGCCGCGACGGCGCTGGTCGAGCTCTACCGGCAGCAGGAGCTCGAGGTTCCGATCCTCGTGCCGCGCGACGGCCCGATCGCGGCGATCGATCCCGACCGGGTCGGCCTGCTCGCGCGGGCCACGCCCGAGACCGCCGTGGTCGCGGCGCTGGGCGACTACCGGCTCGACGAGCTCGGCGCGCTGGTGCCGGCCGCGGGCGAGGCGCAGGCGGGCGAGCCGCAGGTCACGGTCGAGAACCTTCGGCCGCGGCTCACGGTCATCGCCGAGCGTCCGGCCTGGATCCGGGTCTATTACGCGAACGGCACCGTGATCTTCGAGCGCATCCTCGAATCGGGCGAGGTCTACGAGGTGCCGGAGACCGAGGAGCCGGCGATGGTCTGGGCCGGCAATTCCGGCTCGGTCTACGTCAAGATCGACGAGACGCTGCACGGGCCGATCGGGCGCGGCACGCGGGCGGCACGCGACATCCCGCTCGACGCCGGCGTGCTGGCCGACCGCTTCGAGGCGGTGGGCGAGGTGCCGAGCGTGATCTCCGAGACGATCAGCAACCTCGTCCGGCAGGCCGACGTCCTCGTGCAGTAGCCCGGCCGCCGCGTGCGCGGCCGGCGTGTGGCCACTGCGCGGTCGGCGGCGGGTGACATCGGCCGGTTCCTGCCCTATCTTCCGCGGCGAGTTCACCGCACCTCGGGGAAGCCATGTCGCTTAACGCCGTCCGCCCGTGGCGGAACATCTATCGACGCGCCTCGCGCAAGATCAATGTCGGGTCGGTGCCGGTGGGCGGGGACGCCCCGATCAGCGTGCAGACGATGACCAACACGCTGACGACCGACGTGCGCGGCACGATCGAGCAGGTGCAGCGCTGCGCCGAGGCCGGCGCCGACATCGTGCGCGTCTCGGTGCCCGACGAGGCGTCGTCGCGGGCGCTGCGCGAGATCGTCCGGGAAAGCCCGGTGCCGCTCGTCGCCGACATCCATTTCCACTATCGCCGCGGCATCGAGGCGGCCGAGGCGGGCGCGGCCTGCCTGCGGATCAACCCCGGCAACATCGGCTCGGCCGACCGGGTGCGCGAGGTGATCCGCGCGGCCAAGGACCACGGCTGCTCGATCCGCATCGGCGTGAACGCCGGCAGCCTCGAGAAGCATCTGCTGGAGAAATACCGCGAGCCCTGTCCCGAGGCGATGGTCGAGAGCGGCCTCGAGCACATCCGCATCCTTCAGGACAACGACTTCTTCGAGTTCAAGATCTCGTGCAAGGCGTCCGACGTCTTTCTCGCCGCCGCCGCCTATCAGGCGCTCGCCGAGGCGACCGACGCGCCGATCCATCTCGGCATCACCGAGGCGGGCGGGCTGATGTCGGGCACGGTCAAGTCGGCGATCGGCCTCGGCAACCTCCTGTGGATGGGCATCGGCGACACGATCCGGGTGTCGCTGTCGGCCGACCCGGTCGAGGAGGTCCGCGTCGGCTTCGAGATCCTCAAGGCCCTGGGGCTGCGGCACCGCGGCGTCAACATCATCTCCTGCCCGTCCTGCGCGCGGCAGGGCTTCGACGTGATCAAGACCGTCGAGATCCTCGAGAAGCGCCTCGAGCACGTGAAGACGCCAATGTCGCTGTCGATCATCGGCTGCGTCGTCAACGGGCCGGGCGAGGCGCTGATGACCGACGTCGGCTTCACCGGCGGCGGGGCGGGGCACGGCATGGTCTACGTCGCCGGTCGCCAGGACCACCGCCTCGACAACGAGCGCATGGTCGACCACATCGTCGGCCTGGTCGAGAAGCGCGCCGCGGAGATCGAGGCCGAGCGGGCGCGCGAGGCGGAAGCCGCCCACGCCGCGGAGTAGACGATGCGCAGGTTCTTCGTCTGGGCGGCGG
>SKOX01000276.1 GCA_007119835.1 Paracoccaceae bacterium | reverse complement strand
CGCCCAGACCGCGACGGAGAGCCCGGGGAAGACGGCGCCGTAGGCCTCGACGAGCGACGCCGCCACGGCGCCCGCGCCGACGATCAGCAGCCGGCGCGCCTCGGGCCGCGCCAGCAGCCGGGCGCCGAGGACGGAGTCGGCGGCGGTCTTCCACTTCGTCACCAGCGCCGAGTCGATCACCGCCTCGACCGCGCCGGTGGCGTCGTCGAAGACCAGCATCGCGCCCTGCACGCTGGGGCGGCCGCGGGCGGGGTTCTCCGGCAGCACCGTCACCGACTTCACCGCGACGCCGAGGCCGTCGATCCAGGCCGCCCGCGACAGCAGCGTGTCGCCGCCGCGGCTGAGAAAGGTGTCGCCGAGCGCCGGCCGGGGCCCGCGATGGCCCTCGGCGAGCGCGTCGACGAGCCGGGTCCAGTCGAGGCGCCCGGCGACGTCGGCCGCGCCGATCACCGGGACCTGCGCCACCTCAGCCGCCGACGGTCACGATCGCCCGCGCGAACCGGTCGAGCCCCTCGGGCGGCAGGCCGGCGATGTTGATCCGGCTGTCGCCGACCATGTAGATCCCGTGCTCGGCCCTGAGCGCCGCGACCTGCTCGGGCGAAAGGCCGAGGCGGGAGAACATGCCGCGGTGCTCGGCCACGAAGTCGAAGCGGTCGGAGTTCGTCTCGCGGCGCAGCGCCTCGGCGAGGCGCTCGCGGAGCTGCAGCATCGTCTCGCGCATGTCGGCGAGCTCGGCCTCCCAGTCGGCGCGCAGCTCGGGGTCGCCGAGGATGATCGCGACGACCTTCGCGCCGTGGTCGGGCGGGAAGGAGTAGTTGACCCGGTTGAGCGCGGCCAGCGCGCCCTTGGTCACCGCCGCCGTCTCCGCCGTCGCCGCGACGGCGAAGGCCGCGCCGACGCGGTCGCGGTAGAGGCCGAAGTTCTTCGAGCAGCTCGCCGCGATCAGCATCTCGGGCAGCGCGGCCGCCATCGCGCGCAGGCCCTCGACGTCGGCCGCGAGCCCGTCGCCGAAGCCCTGGTAGGCGAGGTCGATCATCGGGACGGCGTGGCGCTCGGCGATGAGCGCCGTGAGGTCGGCCCAGTCGCCGAGGGTCAGGTTGGCCCCGGTCGGGTTGTGGCAGCAGCCGTGCAGCAGCACCACGTCGCCGGCCGCGAGGTCGGCGAGATCCTCGCGCAGCGCCGTGCCGTCCACCTGGCAGGTCACCGGGTCGAAATAGCGGTAGGTCCGGGCGGCGAGGCCGACATGGGCGATGATCGCGGGGTGGTTCGGCCAGGTCGGCTCGGAATACCACACGGTCGCGCCGGGGCGGGCGAGGCGCACGAGCTCGAGCAGCTGGCGCACCGCGCCGGTGCCGCCCGGCGTCTGGGCGCCGACGACCCGCTCGGGCGCGACGGTGTCGCCGAGGATAAGGCCGCGCATCTGGCCGACGAAGTCGAGGTCGCCGAGCAGGCCGACGTAGGACTTCGTCGTCTGCTCCTTCAGGAGCCGCTCCTCCGCGCGCTTGACCGCCCGCATGATCGGCGTGCGGCCCTGGGGGTCCTTGTAGACGCCGACGCCGAGGTCGAGCTTGTCGGCTCTGGGGTCGGCCGCGAAGAGGCCCATGAGCTCGATGATCTTGTCGGGCGGCTGGGGCTTGAGCACCTCGAGCATCGCAGGGTCTCCTTGGTGTGTGGCGGGGCCGGGCTGAGCCGGTGCTTCAGGCCCCGACGTGGTTCCGGTCGCGGGTGAGCGTCCGGCGCTGGTTCTCGCGGCGCACGGGCACGAAGCCCGCCTTCTGGTAGAGGGGCAGCGCCCGGGGGTGGTCGAGCGAGTTGGTGTTGACCGTGAGTTTGGCCGTGCCGGGCAGGTCCCAGGCGGCGTGTACGGCCGTGCCGAGCAGGAACCAGCCGAGGCCCTGGCCGATCGCCTGGGGCACGAGGCCGAAATAGGCGAGATCGACGGTCGTGCCGTCGCGGGCGTCGAGCACGAAGAAGCCGTGCGGCCAGCCGGCGCGCATCAGGGTGTAGAGCCTGACCGCGGGATCGGCGAGGAAGGCGGCGAGCTCGTCGCGCGGCCGGTAATGCTGGTCGGTCCACTCGTATTCGGCGCCGACCGCCTCGTAGAGCGCGAGGAAGTACCACACCGGCGGCGCTTCCGCCGCCACCAGCGCCGATACCGGCCCGCTCGGCACCGGCGGGTGCGGGAAGCGCGGTCGCGCCGTCATCTCGAGATGCGTCACGACAATGTCGATTTCTTCGCCGGCCCGGTGCCACATGGCCTGCGCCCCTAGTCCTTTTCGATGCCAAGATCGGGATAGGCGCCCCACTCCGCCCACGATCCGTCGTAGAGCGAGTGGCGCGGGTTGCCGAGGCGCTCGAGGGCGAGGTTGAGCACCGCGGCACTCACGCCCGAGCCGCAGGAGGTGATCACCGGGCGCATCGGATCGACGCCGGCCGCCTCGAAGACGCCCCGGATCTCGTCCGGCGCCTTCATCGTGCCGTCGGGGTTCAGCACCGCGGTCCACGGCACGTTCCGCGAGCCCGGGATCCGGCCCTGGCGCAGGCCCGGCCGCGGCTCGGGCTCCTCGCCGCGGAAGCGGCCGGGCGGGCGGGCGTCGACGATCTGGACGTCGCCGACCTTGGCGGCCTGCGCGACCTGGGTGACGTCGCGGACGAGTGCGGCGTTCCGCCGGGCGGTGAAG
The DNA here is from genome assembly GCA_007119835.1 of Paracoccaceae bacterium. Taxonomy (GTDB): domain Bacteria; phylum Pseudomonadota; class Alphaproteobacteria; order Rhodobacterales; family Rhodobacteraceae; genus Amaricoccus. The sequence goes on along the minus strand of SKOX01000276.1, from coordinate 515 downwards.
TGGCGCTCGCGCGGGATCGGCACGCCCTCCTCGACGGGACGCCCCTCGGCCCGCCACTTCGGCAGGCCGCCGTCGAGCACCGCCACATCGGCCTTGCCGAACAGGCGGAACAGCCACCAGACCCGGGCGGCGCTGTAGATGCCGGTGCTGTCGTAGACGACGATCCGGTGCCCGTCGCCGATCCCGAGCGCGCGCATCCGGGAGATGAACTTCTCCACCGGCGGCGCCATGTGCGGCAGCTGCGACTGGCTGTCGGCGATGTCGTCGATGTCGAAGAACTGCGCGCCGGGGATGTGGGCGGCCTCGTACTCGGCCCGCGGATCGCGGCCCGCGCCCGGCAGGTGCCAGCTCGCGTCGAGGATCCGGATGTCGGGCGCGTCCAGCCGGGCCGCGAGCCACTCCGTGGACACGAGAAGCTGCGGATCGCTCGTCGGCATCGGTCCCTCGCATGCTGGCGCGTAACCCGTCGATAGCCGCGCGCGCTGTGCGGATCAAGACTGCCCCCGCCCGCCCGG
>SKOX01000024.1 GCA_007119835.1 Paracoccaceae bacterium | reverse complement strand
TCTTCCACCTGAACCTGCTCGGCGGCGGAGACGTGAAGCTCCTCGCAGCCGGCGCGCTCTGGCTCGGCGCCGGCGCGGTCTGGCCCTTCCTGATGGTCACCGCGCTCGCGGGCGGCGCCCTTGCCGTCGCCTATCTCGCCCTCGCCGCCGCGGGCCGCGCGGAGACGGGCAGGGGACTGCCCTACGGCGTCGCCATCGCCGCAGGCGGCGTCTTCGCGACGCTCGCCATGGCCTGAAGGCAGGTTCTCCGAGGCTGCAGCTCGCGGCCGGCTCGCACGCCGGCCGCCGCTCAGGTGCAATTGCTGGTCGTGTCCGCGGGATCGTCGGTGATCCGCGGCGCGATTGTCTCGAGGCGCACCGGGACCGTGCCGATCGACACGAAGGGCAGGCGGAACTCGAAGGGCGCGACCACGACGATGCGGGCGACGCTGGTGCCATCGATCGGCTCCACGCAGACGTCGAGCTCCGCGTCGGCGGCGAGCAGCTCGCGCAGGTGCTTCTCGATCTCCGGTCGGGTCATCTCGGGATCGAGATGGACCTTCCGCACGGTCTGGCTGAGCGCATGGCTGATCTGGTTGCGCTCCATCAGTACGATGCCGACCTGAAGGATGCCGAGCAGGAGCAGGATGATCGGGCCAAAGATGAACGCGAACTCCACCGCCGTCGCCCCGCGCTCGTCCGTCGCGAGGCGGGGCAGAGCCCTCCGGCGCGCCGCGCGGCGCACGCGGGCCTCAGCGGACCTGGGCACGCGTCTCGGACACGATGGTCCGCTTCCCGAAGATCGCCCCGGTATAGGGCCGCTCGGCCCTGATCTCGAAGAACACCAAGGGTTCGTACTCCGCAAGCAACTGAGCTGAGGGAAGGCTAGGGCACAGACCGGTCCCGCAGGTCTTCGGTGTGAGCTCTGTCTCGCTCCGGCAGAAGCAAGTCTGGGCGACCTGCACCTTGAGATCGTCGGGATTGCCTGCCGAGAGCTCGACAATGTCCTTGATGATCGGCCCCGGATTCTCCAGGCCGATCGCCGCTTGGGCGCCGGACCGAACGTTGCGGTCGAGTTCCATTCTGAGGGCCACCGACATGCCCACATCAATCATGGCAAGGAGCCCGATGCAGAGGATCGGCGCAAAGATCGCGAATTCGAGCGCGCTGACTCCCTTCTCGCAGGGCGCGACCTTCCGGCCGCGAGACTTTAAGATGGCCATCGGCCTACCTCACCAGCCGGACTTTCCGGCTCCCTTCGAACACGAGCTTCGCCCACTCGCTTTTGGTGCAGTCGATCTGTACGTTCGAGTCCCCCGTGAAGTGGATCCGGTTGGCGACGATCTGGGGGCACTGCCCCTGCTCGCCGTGATTGCCGGACACCGTTATCTCGCCCAGAGGCGCGTAGAAGGCGCCGTTGTAGAAGGAACTGCCTGTGCCGTTCATCGTGTGTTTTGCGCCGGGTTCGTCGGCAAACACCAGCACGCCGGGGTAGTCCCCAAAGGTCGGCGCGCTGAGCTGAACCGTGGAGGTGCCGCGTGTATGGAACGTGCCTTCTACGAATATCGTCACGCCGTCTGTAATGAGCGTGGGCTCTCCCATAAGGAGCTTGCCGCCTCCCATTATGTCAAGATCGCCTCTAACAATGTATACGCCAGGCTCCATTGTGACTGTTGCCTGTGAGTTTATCACAAGTGGTCCGCAAAAGAGGCCTGGCTCTATTCTTGCATCGGACTGAAACTCACTCTGGGGCGCGCAGTCCGCGGGATCTTCAGGCCGTATCAGGTGTTTGTAGGGATCTTCCACCGTAAGCTCGTTCTCGCGCGGTGCAGCGCAGTCGGTCAACGTCAGGAGTTGCCTGCGATTGGGAAGCCTAATGCCGCCCGTGGTCGAGATGCAGTCCATCTCCACTCGTGGATCGCCCTGCACATATATTGAGTTGTTACTCGTCGAGTTGGCGTGAGCGTTGCAGCCCTCGGCCCGGAAATCTGTGTTGCCTTGGAAGGTCAGCGCCTTTTCGCCCGTAGGATCGAGAGCCAGCACGCAACTCGGCATGCCCTTTGCGGCGATTTCAGCGAGCGCGCTGCCGCCGAGATCGACGGAGCCACTGGCGAAGATCGCGCTGAAGCCGCGCGGAACCGCCTCGGAAAGTCGGACCTCGACCCGGTTCGGGTCGCCGCCGAAGGGCGTCACCACGTCGATCTCGCCCCGCTCGAGCCGGAAGCCGGTGCGCTCGGCTGCGTCGAGTGCCGCCTCCTTGGCCCAGGCGACGTAAGTGGCTTCCGCAACCTCCTGCAACTGCCCCGCGCGGACCTGGGTCGCCGCGGCGAAGGCGGCGACGTCGGCGGCGTTCTGGAGCTTGCGCTGGTTGAAATACCACGAGCCGACTTCGGTGCCGAGGCCGAAGCCGCCGACGACCATGGGCAGCGCGAGCGCGATCACGACCGCCGCGGCACCCGATGTGTCCGATAGAAGCCGAGCCTTGGTCTTCATGATCCTTCCCCCACTCGCTACGCTGTCGCCCGGAAGACCGGCGGCGCATCCTTCACCGGCCGCGCGTCTCCGGCTCGAACCGGACGCCGGCGGTCGAGCCCTTGAGAAAGACGAGCGTCGCCTTTCGCCGCGGCCCGTAGGGCACGCGGAGCTCGAACCGCTCGGGCACACGGGTCCAGTCGGAGAACTGCAGCCGGGCGCCCGACGGCGAAAGATCGAGCACCGTGCAGTCGACGGCGCAGTAGCCGCCGTTGAACACGACCTTGCCTCGCAGCATCGCGTGCGCCCGAACCTCAGACCGCCGCTCCACGGACATCGAAAGCCCTCGCCGATCCCATGTACCCAAGGTCATGGAATAGCCGAACGGCGGCCATCAGGCTAATCGGATTTCGATTAACGATTAACGGCGTACGTATTGATAAGGGAGTGGATGCAGGCTTCTGTTGCCAGGTGCCTGCGAACCCCGCCAGTACCGGCAAAGGCACTGGACTTCAATTTCGGTTTGGTTACCGCTTACGCGGCAACGGCCACCGGAGCATGGTTGTCGTTGGCAACTATGCGTTTTGAGCCGGTAACGGTGGCATCCTGCCGGGCGAAAGCAACACCTTTACACGTCCGTCGATCCTGTTTCGGCCCCATATTCCCCCAACGAGGGTGATCTGGTGGAGCCGCCGGGTACCGCCCCCGGGTCCGAACCGCTTATTCCGTGCGCGTTTATCGCCATAG
>SKOX01000494.1 GCA_007119835.1 Paracoccaceae bacterium | reverse complement strand
GACGCCGACGTGGTCTCGCTGCACATCCCCGGCGGGGGCGAGAACCGCGGCATCGTCTCTGCCGACCGCATCGCGCTGATGAAGCCCACCGCCTACCTCGTGAACACCGCACGCGGCGACATCGTCGACGAGCCCGCCCTCGTCGCGGCCCTGAGCGAGCGGCGCATCGCCGGCGCCGGCCTCGACGTCTACGCCGAGGAGCCGAAGGTGCCGGCCGACCTCCTCGCCCTCGACAACGTGACGCTGCTGCCGCACATCGGCTCGGCGACGCTCGAGACCCGCACGGCGATGGGAATGCTCGCCGTCGACAACCTCGAGGCGCATTTCGACGGCCGCCCGCTTCCGGCGAAAGTCGTCTAGCGGAGCGGACCTTCGCTGCGCTTCTGATCCCGCGCTAGCGAAGCTCCGCCGCCACCGCGTCGCACTCGGCCCACCAGGTCGTGGGGATTGCCGCATCGCGCAGGTCGCCGAGCACCCCGTCAGCGGGCTCCCCCAAGTCGAGGGCGCAGATAGCGCGCCCGTCCCCGCCCTCGAGCCTGACGATGGTCACGGTCCGGCAGCCCTCGGGCCGAAGCTCGCCGTCGGATGCGAGGAACTGCTCGATGTCGTCCTGCGCCGGGCAGGCGACGAAGCCCTCCTCCGCCGCGCCGGTTCCCGCTTCCTGGGCGGCGCCCGCGCCCGTCCCCGACAGCCCCGCAACCACCGCCAATACCACCGCTCTTCGCATCGTAAGCCCTCCTTGTCGTCAAACCGCCGACCGCGGGCTCTGGTTCCGGGGCGTTTGCTCGACACGGTGCGCATGATCGCCTAGACGAAAACCAGACCCATCCGACGGAGCCCCCCATGCACGACGCCCGTGCCTTCGACGCCCGCGACGACCAGAAGGAGGACAATCTGGGGCCGCTTCCCGAATGGGATCTCTCGGCGCTCTACGCCGGCCCGGACGATCCGCAGCTGGCTGCCGACATGGCCTGGCTTGCCGAAGCGGGTGCGGCGTTCGCCGCCCGCTACGAAGGCCGCCTCGCCGGGCTGGATGCTGCGGGCTTCCTCGGCTGCATCCGCGAATACGAGGCGATCCAGAACAGGGCCGGCCGGGTCATGTCCTATGTCGGTCTGCGCCACTACCAGAACACCCTCGACCCGGCCCGGGCCAAGGCCTTCGGCGACGCCCAAGCACAGGTGACCGAGGCGACGACGCCGCTGGTCTTCTTCACGCTGGAGATCAACCGCCTCGACGACGACCACCTCGAGCGCCTGCTCGCCGAGGACGCCGAGCTCGCCCGCTACCGGCCGGTCCTGCGGCGGATCCGGGCGATGAAGCCCTACCAGCTCTCCGACGAGCTCGAGCGCTTCCTGCACGACCAGTCGGTGGTCGGCGCCGCCGCGTGGAACCGGCTTTTCGACGAGACGATGGCGGGGCTCGAATTCGAGGTCGACGGCGAGACGCTGAGCCTCGAGGCGACGCTGAACCTGCTGACCGACCACGAGCGGTCCCGGCGCGAGGCCGCGGCACACGCGCTCGCCGCCGTCTTCACGGCGAAGCTGCCCCTCTTCACCCGGGTCACCAACACGCTGACCAAGGAAAAGGAGATCGAGGATCGCTGGCGGAAGCTGCCCACGCCCCAGACCGCCCGCCACCTCTCGAACGACGTCGAGCCCGAGGTCGTGGAGGCGCTGCGCGACGCCGTCGTTGCCGCCTACCCGAAGCTCTCCCACCGCTACTACGGGCTCAAGGCCCGGTGGCTCGGCCTCGACAAGCTCGAGATCTGGGACCGCAACGCGCCGCTGCCCGGGGACGCCGACCGCCGCATCCCGTGGGACGAGGCGCGCACCACCGTTCTCGACGCCTTCGGCGGCTTCGACCCGCGTCTCGCCGACCTTGCCCGGCCGTTCTTCGAGCAGAACTGGATCGACGCGCCGGTGAAGCCCGGCAAGGCGCCCGGTGCCTTCGCCCACCCCACCGTCACGGACGCCCACCCCTTCGTCCTGCTCAACTACCTCGGCAAGTCCCGCGACGTGATGACGCTCGCCCATGAACTCGGCCACGGCGTCCACCAGTCGCTCGCAGCCCCCCAGGGCGAGCTCCTGTCCTCGACGCCACTGACGCTCGCCGAGACCGCGTCGGTGTTCGGCGAGATGCTGACCTTCCGACGCCTGCTCGACCAGGCGCCGGACGCGGCGCACCGCAAGATACTCCTCGCCTCGAAGGTCGAGGACATGATCAACACGGTGGTCCGCCAGATCGCCTTCTACGACTTCGAGGTCAAGCTCCACGCCGCCCGACGGCAGGGCGAGCTCACGCCCGACGACATCAACGCGCTCTGGATGTCGGTCCAGGCCAAATCCCTCGGCCCGGCCTTCCGCTTCATGCCGGGCTACGAGACCTTCTGGGCCTACATCCCGCACTTCGTCCACTCGCCGTTCTACGTCTATGCCTACGCCTTCGGCGACGGCCTCGTGAACGCGCTCTACGCCATCTACGAGGAGGGCGAGCCCGGCTTCGCCGACCGCTACTTCGAGATGCTGAAGGCCGGCGGCTCCCGGCACCACAGCGAGCTCCTCGCCCCGTTCGGCCTCGACGCCAGCAATCCCGCCTTCTGGGACAAGGGCCTGTCGCTGATCGCCCGCTTCATCGACGAGCTCGAGAGCGCCGCCGACTGACGTGCCTGCGTCAGGCCCGCGTCGCCATCGTGGCATCGGAAAGGCCGGGAGTGGCAACGCCGCTCCTGCGCTTGCCGTTCCCCGGCAGCCCGCCTGCGGCGAAGAGGCGTGTTGCCGGTCAGCAACACCTGTGCCTTTCCGGCTTTAACTTTGCGGCCGACGCGCCTAGCTTCCGCTTCATGGCCACCGTCCTTAGGTGAGCCTGGCATGAATTAGTGCTATGAAGCAAAAGGTTACCACTCAAATGACGCAGAACAGGCTACTCGCAGGGGCAGCGATCATCGCGCTCGGATTCGCCGGCACCACCGCGGCGCAGGCTCAGGTTGTCGGTGAGCGGCCGCCGCTCTCGCCGGTCCAGGCCGGCATCGGCATTGGTATCGACGAGGACATCGAAGATATCGAGATCCGCACGCAGCGCGAACTCGCACGCGCCGAGGACCGCGCCCGCTTCGGCACCGCCGCCGTCCCGGCGGGCTTCGGCGGCTCGCTCGCCTTCACCGGCCTCGCCAACTGGGGCAACACCGACGATGTCGCGGTCGG
>SKOX01000251.1 GCA_007119835.1 Paracoccaceae bacterium | reverse complement strand
CGGGCCCACCTCGGCGTCGAGACCCAGCGCCAGTGGTCCGACAGGGCCATCAACCGCACCACGCCCGCGCTCATGGGCCTCTACAGCCTCATCGTGCTCTGGGCCGAGGATCTGCTCCGGCGCGGCGCTCTCCCCTACGCCGCCGCCTGGTACCGCAAAAACGCCTTCACCTTCACGGACGCCATTGCCGCCGTCCGACGCCGGATCTGGATCGGTGACATTAGCGCCACCTCGCCGCACGACCGGAACATGCCAAATGTCCCACCCGACCGCCTGATACGCATGGCAGATGCACTCTGCTTCGCGGCGTAGTGCGCAATGCCAAGCTCAGATCCCGCACCGCGTCCAGATCCTCTGCGGCCTCACGCAACCCAGCCGCAGGAACATCGTTCCCGCTCCCTGCGGACTGCCGCTCGATCTTCCGTCGCGCGGCGGCGAGCCGCTCCGCCAGGCGCCGCATCTCCCGTGAGGACGCCGTCATGTCGCTTGCGGAGCCGGCCATCCGGTCGAGGAACATGTTGGTGTCGTGGGCGAGCTTGCCGAACTCGTCACGCGACAGGACCGGCACCCGCCGCGTCAGCGCCACGCCCGACTTGCCGAGATCGCCGATCGCCTCGTCGAGCGCCTGCAGGGGCCGCATCCGGCGCCGCAGGTAGAAGAACATCAGCCCGCTCGCCAGGATCACGTTGGCCATCGCGACGAGCCCGAGGACCTGCGTGTCGCGCCAGAAGCCGGCGAGTTCCGTCGCAAGGTAATGCCGCACCGTCACGGTCCCGAGCACCGAGCCGACCTGCGAGTCGATGTGGCACTGCAGGCAGAAGTCGTCGGCCCGCATCTCGACCCGGCCCTGCTGGAACCGCCCCTCCGGCCAGTCCGCCGGAATGCCGCGCGGCGTGAAGCCGAAGGTCGCCTCGATCGAGCTCACCGTCTCCTGCGTCGGCTCGATGGCGATCCGGTAGCCGGCATCGTCGTAGATGCTCTCGAGGATCGGGTAGACGGTGCGCGCAGCGACCGGGCCGCCCCGGTTGACCATGATGTCGCGCACGTCAACGGCGATTTCCCCGGCCGCCACCTCGGCGCGCGCCTCGCCCTCGGTGCTGAAGCGGTAGACCGACAGCCCGAACCGCGCCGCCGCCTCCATGAGCGCCAGCACGGCGAGCGCCGTGAGGTAGCTCCCGACCGTGCCGAGGGCGAAGAACCGGTTGAAGCGATAGCTCTTCTCGGCCAAGGCACGCCCCCTATTCGTCCGCCTCCTCGACGACGATCTCCGCGATCATGCCGGCGGCCTCGTGCGGGATGCAGAAATACCGGTACCGGCCGGGCGCCTCGAAGGTGTACTCGAAGGCCTCCCCCGGCGCGACGGTCCCGGAGCCGAAGGGCTCCGCGCCCTCGGGCAGCATGACGCTGTCCTCGTCCTGCGCCTGCCCGGGATCGGCGGTGACCGTGTGGTCGAACTCAGAGTCGTTACGCCAGCGCACGGTGTCGCCGACCCGGATGGTGATCTCGGCCGGCTCGAACGCGTCGAAGCCGACCATGTCGACGGTCGTGGCCGGCTCGACCTCTTCGGCCCGCCGGGCGCTTCCGGCTCGTGCGGCTCGGGCCGCATGCCCTCGTACTGCTCGGGCGTGAGGCCGGGCAGCGTCTGCACGAAGGCGACGATCGCCCAGATCTCCTCGTCGGGCAGTTCCGGGCCCCAGGCGGGCATCCCGGTCATCTTGATGCCGTGCCTGACGATCCAGAAAAGCTCGGCGGGGCTGTAGTCGGCTGCGACCCGGGCGATTCCCGGCGGGCGCGGCATCTGGTTCCGCCCAATCGCCGAGCGCTCCACGCCCGGTGCGCCGTGGCAGGTCACGCAGGTGCCGTCGAAGCTTGCGAAGCCGCGGGCGATCAGGTCCTCGTCGGCGAGGTCCGGGGCCTCGATGTCCTCGGCGCGCACGCGGATCGAGCGTTCCTTGGGCGTCTGGAGAACCCATTCCTCCGGCGCGGTATGCGGAACCGTCGCCGCAACGTTGGAGACGCCGGAATAGACGAAGGCGACGTTCCCTTCCTGCTGGTCCGGGACCACGATCGGCTGGAGGCAAGCCGCACCTGCCGCCGACATCCACTGGACCTACGGGCAGGCGCGCTCGATGTTCCACGCCGGCCGCCGCCGGCACGCCGGATCGCCAGGTGCCGCGCCGGTCTCCGGGCCGATCAGGCTCCAGCCACGTCATATTCCCGCGTACCACGAGTACCCTTTGTCCTCCCAGAAGCCGCCGCGGCCGCCGGCGATGTCGGCGAAGCTCGACACGAGCTCGATGCAGCGGAGATACTTCGCCATCTTGTAGCCGAGCTGGCGCTCGACCCGCAGGCGCAGCGGCGCGCCGTTTGGCTCCGGCAGGTCGGCGCCGTTCAGGCCGTAGGCGAGGATGGTCTGGGGGTGCCAGGCGTCGATCATGTCGATGCTCTCGTAGTAGCGCTGCGGCCCCTCGATGAACGACGGCAGCGTGTCGTAGCACCAGAAGACGGCGTAGCGGGCGGCGGGCGCAGGTTCGGCGAGATCGAGCACGCGGGCAAGCGGGACGCCGGTCCACTGGGCGATGCAGCTCCAGCCCTCGACGCAGTCGTGCCGCGTGATCTGGGTCCGCGCCGGCATGGCGCGCAAGGCGCCGAGGTCGAGGGAGAGCGGGCGGCGGACGAGGCCGTCGACTGCCAGGCGGTAATCCGCGAAGCCGCCCGCCTTCAGCGCGCGATAGTCCGCGTCCTGCGGTTCGGTCGTCCCGTTCGGGCGCATCCCCTGCCGGATGTCGGAGGGTGCGTATTCCGGGGCGAGGGCGCCGGGGCGCATCAGCGCGCGCTGCAGGCGGAAGTTGAGGATGGTCGCGGTCTCCATCAGGCGGCGGCCGGGATGGTCGAGGTCGGCGAGGTCGTCGAAGACCTTGCAGCCGGACAGGCCGAGGCCGGCGGCGGCGGCGAGGCCGCCGGTGACGAGGCGACGGCGCAGGGGGTCAGGTCTTGTCATCGCGGTTTCTCTCGCGGGCCGGCGCGCGGGCCCAGCCGGTGACGATCGACCTCAGTCCGCTCGAGGGGCGGACGATGAGTGACAGCACGACGTGCAGCACGGCGAACCCCGCCAGCAGCACCATGACGACGAAGTGCAGGGTCCGCGCCGTCTCGCGGCCGCCCAGCATCGGGCCGAGCGGCGGAAAGACGGCATGCGCGGCCG
>SKOX01000500.1 GCA_007119835.1 Paracoccaceae bacterium | reverse complement strand
GGATAAGGCTCGGCGATGCGGCAGCGGCCTTCCTTGATCAGGATCAAACTGCTGCTTATACATTAGAGAGAGCTTTAGCGAGACGCATGATGGCAATGCCTTCCGCCCCGCGCCTTACGCAAACCAAGTGCTCCGACTGCCCGATCCGCCATCGTGCGGTCTGCGCGCAGTGCGAACCCGCGGAACTCGAGGATCTCGAGCGGATCAAGTCGTACCGGACGTACACGCCCGGCGAGACGATCGCATGGGCGGGCGAGCGGCTCTCGCTCGTCGGGTCGGTCGTGCAGGGGATCGCCCTGCTCTCCTCGACGCTGCCCGACGGGCGGCGGCAGATGGTCGGCCTGCTCTTTCCGTCGGACTTCCTCGGGCGGCCGGGCCGCGACACCATAAGCCACGACGTCACGGCCGCGACCCAGGTCACCTTCTGCATGTTCCAGAAGGTGGAGTTCGAGCGGCTGATCGCGCGCACGCCGAAGATCCAGCGCCGGCTCCTCGAGATGACGTTCGACGAGCTTGATGCCGCGCGCGACTGGATGCTCCTCCTCGGGCGCAAGACCGCGCGGGAGAAGATCGCGAGCCTGTTCGTCATCATGGCTCGTCGCGATTCGGCGCTCAACAGTCGCCCGGCCGACCAGGGTCTGCGCTTCCCGCTCTACATCACGCGTGAGGCGATGGCCGACTATCTCGGCCTGACGATCGAGACCGTGAGCCGCCAGATCTCGGCGCTGAAGCGCGAGGGCCTCTTCCGGCTCGAGGAGAACCGCGTCGTCCATATTGCCGATTTTGCGCGCCTTCTCGAGGAGGCGGGCGACGACTCGGACGGCGGCGTCCTGATCTAGGACCGACCGCGACGGGGCTCCGGCCGGAACCGGCAGGCGCGTTCGCACGTTTCCACAGCCCCAACAGTCGTCGAAGACGCGACAAAAGGAAGAGAGGGAACGACGATGACGCGCGCCAGCCTTTTTGCCCTGATAGCAGCCGCAGGCCTTGCGGCACCCTCGATCGCCAGCGCCGAGTGCCACCTCGCGGGTGCGGACGGGACGGCGGGAGCGCATGAAGCTCCGACGGCCGCCGAAGGCACGGAGACGGCCGAAGTCGAAAGCGAGCTGGACGAGGAGGGCCTCGACCCGCCCGAGGACAGCGCAATCCTGCCCAGCGCCGGCGGCCACACCGACTCCGAGGCCCCGACGATGGAGATCGACTGCGAGGCTCACCCCGAGCTTTGCACCGGCGATCCGCTCCAGAGGGCCGTGGAAGGCCCGGCCCTATCTGAGGGAGGCGACCCGGCCGAGGCGAACGGCCACAACGCCGCGGGCGAGGCCGTCGTCGCAGAGCCCGATTGCTGAATCCGCGCGGCCGGCTGCCGCTGATCCGACGGTCCTGCGCGCCATCGCGTCGCAACCCCTTTGCCTGTTGATCTGAATCAAGGCATGTTGTCCCCCGGCGCCGCCATAGCTGCGCCAGCTAACTGTCGACGCGGGTCGGACTCTGTCCGCACCCCCGCTCGGCTCGGGTGCGAACGGGGAAATCATGCTCGACGGGATCAAGATCATCGTCCTGGGTCTCCTGACCCTTCTTTTCGGACTGGCCGCGAACGCCGGGCTCGACGCCGTCTTCCGCTTTCACATGACGCTCTTCATGGCGTTCTTCGGCGTCTGGACGATCCTCGCGATCCGCTCCTACGGCAAGAAACCCGCGCCATCGGAGTCGAGCTACATGGACGGCCCCATCAAGGCCGGCGTCATTGCGACGGCCTTCTGGGGCATTGCGGGCTTTCTCGTCGGCGACATCATCGCCTGGCAGCTGACGTTCCCAGAGCTCAACCTCGGGCTGCCCTGGACGAGCTTCGGCCGGCTGCGGCCACTCCACACCTCGGCGGTCATCTTCGCCTTCGGCGGCAACGCGCTGATCGCGACCTCGCTCTATATCGTGCAGCGTACCAGCGCGGTGCGGCTGTGGGGCGGGAACGCCGCCTGGTTCGTCTTCTGGGGCTACAATCTCTTCATCGTGATGGCAGCCACCGGCTACCTTCTCGGCGTCACCCAGTCGAAGGAATACGCCGAGCCGGAGTGGGTCGCCAACATCTGGCTCGCCGTGGTCTGGCTCACCTACCTCGCAATCTTCCTCGGGACGATCGTCCGGCGCCGTGAGCCGCACATCTACGTGGCGAACTGGTTCTTCCTTGCCTTCATCGTCACGGTGACGATGCTCCACGTCGTCAACGGACTCTCGATCCCGGTCTCGCCGCTCGCCTCGCTGTCGGTGCCGCTCTTCCCCGGCGTGCAGGGCGCGATGGTGCAATGGTGGTACGGCCACAACGCGGTCGGCTTCTTCCTGACCGCGGGCTTCCTGGGAATGATGTACTACTTCATCCCGAAGCAGGCCGAGCGGCCGGTCTATTCCTACAAGCTCTCGATCATCCATTTCTGGGCGATCATCTTCCTCTACATCTGGGCCGGGCCGCACCACCTGCACTTCACCGCCCTGCCCGACTGGGCGCAGTATCTCGGCATGACCTTCTCGGTGATGCTGTGGATGCCGAGCTGGGGCGGCATGATCAACGGCCTGATGACGCTGCAGGGCGCCTGGGACAAGCTCAGGACCGACCCGGTGCTGCGGATGCTGGTGATCTCGGTAGGCTTCTACGGCATGGCGACCTTCGAAGGGCCGATGATGTCGATCCGCGCGGTCAATTCGCTCAGCCACTACACCGACTGGACGATCGGGCACGTGCACTCGGCCGCGCTCGGCTGGAACGGCATGATCACCTTCGGCGCGCTCTACTTCCTCGTGCCGCGGCTGTGGAACCGCGAGCGGCTCTACTCGCTCACGCTCGTCTCCTGGCACTTCTGGCTCGCGACCATCGGCATCGTTCTCTACGCGAGCTCGATGTGGGTCACCGGCATCATGGAAGGCCTGATGTGGCGTGAGGTCGACGAGCAGGGCTTCCTCGTGAACTCCTTCGCCGACACCGTGGCCGCCAAATTCCCGATGTATGTGGTCCGCGCGTTCGGCGGGATGCTGTTCGCAGGCGGCGCCATCCTCATGGCCTACAACCTCTGGATGACGGTGCGCGCAGTGCCACAGCAGACCCGCGACACCGCCGCCGCAGTTCCGGCGCAGTAAAGGAGCGTTCTCATGTCGATCCTCTCTGGACACAAAAAGATCGAGACGAACGCCTTTCTCCTGCTCGTGCTCTCGTTCTTCGTCGTCACCGTCGGCGGCATCGTGCAGATCGTCCCCCTGTTCTACCTCGACAACGTCATCGAGGAGGTGGAAGGCATGCGGCCCTACAGCCCACTCGAACTGGCCGGGCGGCAGATCTACATCCGGGAGGGATGCTATGTCTGCCACTCCCAGATGATCCGGCCGATGCGGGACGAGCACGAGCGCTACGGGCACTATTCGCTCGCGGCCGAGTCGATGTACGATCATCCCTTCCAGTGGGGCTCGAAGCGCACCGGTCCGGACCTCGCCCGCGTCGGCGGCCGCTATTCGGACGACTGGCACATCCAGCACTTCCGCGCCCCGAAGGAGCTGGTGCCGGAGTCGATCATGCCGGCCTATCCCTGGTTCGAGACCACGCCGCTCAACTACGACCTGATCGAGCAGCTCCTGATCGCGCACCGCCGGGCGGGCGTGCCCTACACCGACGAGATGATCCGGAGCGCCCGCGACGACCTCATCCTGCAGTGGAACCCGGATTCGGGCGATGTCGACGCCTTCCTGGAGCGCTACCCGAACGCCCAGGTGCGCAACTTCACGGAATCGACCGAGGTCACCGAGCTCGACGCCATGCTCGCCTACCTCCAGATGCTCGGCACGCTCGTCGACTTTTCGACGTACGAGCCGGACCCCACGCGGTGAGAGAATGGAAATCTACCAGGCCCTGCGCACCTTTGCCGACACCTGGGGGCTCCTCGTCCTCTTCCTGTTCTTCGTCCTCATGATCATCTGGCTCTTCCGGCCAGGGGCGCGCAAGCTTCACGACGACGCTTCGAGGCAGATCTTCCGCAACGAGGATCGCCCGAAGCCGCCCGAAGACGCAAAGCGGCACGACGCACGCGACCAGACGAAGGACCGCTCCAATGGCTGACCCGACCAAGCCGGAACCGATCGAGAAGGCCCGCCAGCGCCCCGAGCCGGGCTTCACCGGGCACGAGTGGGACGGCATCAAGGAATACGACAATCCCCTGCCCCGCTGGTGGCTGTGGATCTTCTACGCGACCGTCGTATGGGCATTGGGCTACTGGATCCTCTATCCGGCGTGGCCCATGCTCACCCAGGCGACGCAGGGCGCGCTAGGCTACTCGACCCGCGCCGAGGCCGCGGCCGAGATCGTCGCGCATCGCGAGCGCTTCGCGCCGCTCGAGTCGCGGCTGATGGACCTCGAGCTCGCCGCTGTCTCCGACGAGCCCGAGCTGCTGCGATTCGCGACCGCGGGCGGTGCGGCGGTGTTCCGCAACCACTGCTCCCAGTGCCACGGCGCCGGCGCCCAGGGCGCGCCGGGGGGCTATCCGAGCCTGCTCGACGACGCCTGGCTCTGGGGCGGCACGGTCGACGCGATCCACGAGACGATTGCCCACGGCGTCCGCTACGACCCGGACCCGCTGACTCGCTGGTCGCAGATGCCCGCCTTCGGCGAGATCCTGCCCGAGGACGAGATCGAGGGCCTCGTGGAGTATGTTCTCGCCATGTCCGGCCAGCCGCACGACGAAAGCCTCGCCGCCGCCCATGCCGAGGTCTACGAGATCCAGTGCGCGGCCTGTCACGGCCTCGACGGCGAGGGCAACCAGGACCTCGGCGCGCCGAGCCTTGTCGACGGCATCTGGCAGTACGGCGGCGACCGCGACACGATCCGGCACACCATCGTCTACTCGCGCTACGGCCAGATGCCGGCCTTCGGCGAGCGCCTGCGCGACGTCGACGTGCGCAAGGTGGCGATCTACGTCCACGGGCTCGGCGGCGGGCAATAGCCCGCCGCGACCCTGCGCCGCGGCCGTTTCCAGACGTGCCGCGGCCGCAATAGGTTTGAGCGCCCGAGCCGATCGCGGTACCGTGACGCGGCCCGCTTGATCCGGATCATGGGCGTGCGCAGGTAGAAACCGTAGCCTGGCCGCGACCCGCCCCGGATGGGGCACGGAGAGCACGACCGTGACCGAGACGACCGAGACCGAAGCCCCACTCTACGCCGCACGCGAGCCGATCTTCCCGCGCCGCGTGTCCGGCTGGTACCGCAACCTCAAGTGGTGGATCATGGGGGTCACCCTCGCGATCTACTACATCACGCCCTGGCTGCGCTGGGACCGGGGCCCGAACCTGCCGGACCAGGCGGTGCTGGTCGATCTCGCCAACCGCCGCTTCTACTTCTTCTTCGTCGAGATCTGGCCGCACGAGTTCTACTTCGTGGCCGGGTTGCTGATCATGGCGGGCCTCGGCCTCTTCCTGTTCACGGCGGCGCTCGGACGCGTCTGGTGCGGCTATGCGTGCCCGCAGACGGTCTGGACCGACCTCTTCATGCTGGTCGAGCGCTGGATCGAAGGCGACCGGAATGCCCGCGTCCGTCTCTGGAGCCAGAAGCTGAGCGCGGAGAAGGTCGGCAAGCGCGCGCTGAAGTTCTTCGTCTGGTTCCTGATCGCGCTGGGCACGGGAGGCGCCTGGGTCTTCTACTTCGCCGACGCGCCGACGCTGGCCCGCGACCTCGTCACCGGCGAGGCACCGTTCGTCGCCTATTCTGCCATGGGCATCCTGACGGCGACGACCTTCGTCTTCGGCGGCTTCGCCCGTGAGCAGATCTGTCTCTACGCCTGTCCCTGGCCGCGTATCCAGGCGGCGATGACCGACGAGAACACGCTCACCGTCTCCTATCGCGACTGGCGAGGCGAGCCACGGGGCAAGCACCGCAAGTCCGAGGCGGCCGCCAACCTGGGCGACTGCATCGACTGCAACGCCTGCGTCAACGTCTGCCCGACGGGGGTGGACATCCGTAACGGCCAGCAGATGGGCTGCATTACCTGCGCGCTCTGCATCGACGCCTGCGACGACGTCATGGCCCGCATCGGCAAGCCGCGCGGCCTGATCGACTACGTCACGCTCGCCGATGGCGAGCGCGAGCGCCAGGGCGAGGCGCCGGTGCCGATCTGGCGGCGCATCGCGCGGCCGCGCATCGCGCTCTACTTCACACTCTGGGCCGGCATCGGGCTTGCGCTGCTGGCGGCGCTGGCCGTCCGGACGGACACGACGCTCGCCATCGAACCGGTCCGCAACCCGATCAACGTCGTGCTGACCGATGGCTCGGTGCGGAACGCCTACGAGATCCGCCTGCGCAACATGACCGGTCACGACCGCGAGATGCGCCTGTCCGCCGCGGCCGACGCCCCGCTGGTGCTGGAGCTTCAGGCCGTGGACGGACTTGTGGTCACGGTTCCGGCCGACCAGACCCTGCGGCAGCGCCTCTACCTGACCGCGGAGCCGACGAGCCCGGCCGCGACCACCGCGCGGGTGCCGGTGGAGCTTGCCGCCGAGGACGTGGAGACCGGTGCCCGGACGACCCAGACGACCGTGTTCCACGGCCGGCCGCAGTGAGCACGGAACCAGACCAGCTGACGACGAAGGAGCGCGACGTGACGAAACCTCTGACCGGCAAGAAGGTGCTCGGCATCGCCATCGCCGCCTTCCTCGTGGTGCTGACGCCGAACCTGCTGATGGCCTGGTATGCCGTGACGACCTTCTCGGGCCTGATCGTGCCGAACAGCTACGTCGCGAGCCAGCAGTTCAACGAGCGTACGCGCGCCCAGCAGGCCCTCGGCTGGACCATGGCTCTGGAGCGCGAGCGCGATGCCATTCACGTCGCCTTCACCGACGAGGCCGGAAACACGGTGCGGCCTGCCGCCCTCACCGTCACCGTCGGCCGTCCGACCACCGACGCGCTCGACGAGGCGCTGGACCTGATGCCCACCGGCGCGGGCTTTATCGGCAGGATCGACCTCGATCCCGGCAGGTGGCTCGTGCTGGTGACGGCAGAGGACGATCACGGCACCCCGTGGAAGCAGCGCCACACCCTCCATGTGAGCCCGAATTCGTGACAGACGCCGCCTCCCCATCGGGGATGGCCTGCCCCGGTTGCGCCGCGGCGCCCGCCGCCGCGAATGCCAGCCGGCCGTCGCGAAGGGATATCCCCTCGCGCCGCGTGGAGATCTCGCTTCCCGGGATCCACTGCGCCGCCTGCATCAGCGGCGTCGAGGCCGGCCTCGCGCGCCATCCCGAGGTGCGGGCCGCCCGCGTCAACCTCACCCTGAAGCGCGTCGCCGTTACCGCCGAGGACACGCCCGGCGTCGAGCGCCGCCTGATCGACCACCTGATTGGCCTCGGCTTCGAGGCCCGGCCGCTCGATTCGGCCGCCCTCGAGGCGACCCGCGTCGACGCCGCCGGCCGCGACCTTCTCGCCCGCATTGGCGTCGCAGGCTTCGCGCTGATGAACGTCATGCTGCTCTCGGTGGCGGTCTGGACCGGCGCAACCGACACGACGCGCGACCTGATGCACTGGATCTCGGCGCTGATCGCGATCCCAGCCGTCGCATTCGCCGCCCTGCCATTCTTCCGCAACGCTTGGGCGGCGCTGAAGGCCGGTCGGCTCGACATGGACGTGCCGATCTCGACTGCGATCCTGCTGGCCGTCGGCGTCTCGCTCTACGAGACGATGCATTCGGGCAAGCACGCCTTCTTCGACGCGGCGCTGATGCTCACCTTCTTCCTGCTGATCGGCCGATACCTCGCCCACCTCACCCGCGCCTCCGCGCGGTCCGCCGCGGCCGAGCTCGCCGCGCTCGAGGTCCACTACGTCACCCGCCTCGAGCCAGACGGCGACCGCGACACCGTCCCCCTCGACGCCGTCCGCGAGGGCGACCTCCTGCACGTCCTGCCGGGCGGCCGCATCCCGGTCGACGGAACCGTGACCGCAGGCCGCTCCGAGATCGACCCGTCGATGCTGACCGGCGAGACGATGCCCGAGGCGGTCGCTCCGGGCGCAAGCGTCCGGGCCGGCATGACCAACCTCTCCGGGCCCATAACGGTGCGGGCCGACCGGCTGGGCGACGACACGCTTCTGCGCGAGATCGCCCGCCTCGTCGAGACCGCAGAGCAGTCCCGGACCCGCTACGCCACCCTCGCCGACCGCGCCTCGCAGTACTACTCGCACATCGTCAACGTGCTCGCGATCACGGCCTTTCTCGGCTGGGGACTGCTCTCGGGCGACTGGCGGCTGGCCACCAACATCGCAGCCGCGGTCCTCATCATCACCTGCCCCTGCGCCCTCGGCCTGGCGGTGCCCTCGGTGCTGACCGCCGCTTCGGGCCGCCTGTTCCGCCGAGGCGTGCTGCTGAAGGACGGCACCGCCCTCGAGAAGCTGGCCGAGGTCGACACCGTCGTCTTCGACAAGACCGGCACCCTGACCACCGGGCGTCCCGTCCTCCTCAACGCGGCGAGCCTGCCACCCGAGGCCTTCGCCGTCGCGGCGGCGCTGGCGCGCGCCTCCGCCCACCCGCTGGCCCGCGCCATCGCCGAGGCGCATGAAGGCGAGGCCGCGCCGGTCACGGACATCGTGGAGCATCCAGGGCTCGGCACCGAGGGGCTGCTCGGCGGCGCGCCGGTCCGGCTCGGTCGTGCCGAATGGGTCGGGGCGGAGGGCGACCCGGAGCACACCGCGACCTGGCTGTGCATTGGCGACGAGATCCGGCCGCTGCTCTTCACCGACGAGCTCCGCGCCGAGGCACCGGGCGCCGTCGCAGCCCTGCGCGCGGCCGGCCTTCGGCTCGAGCTCCTCTCCGGCGATGCCGCGCGCCCGGTCGCCGCGCTCGCCGACCGCCTCGGGATCGAGGCACACACCGCGCGCGCGACGCCGCACTCCAAGGTCGCCCATCTCGAGGCGCTGACGCATGCAGGCCGGAAGGTGCTCATGGTCGGCGACGGCCTGAACGACGCAGCGGCGCTCGCCGCAGCCCATGTCTCGATCTCGCCCGCCTCGGCCGTCGACGCGACCCGCTCCACCGCCGACCTGATCGTGCTCGGCAACCGGCTCGACCGCATCCCCGAGGCACTGGCGCTCGCCCGGACCGCGCGCAGCCGCGTCATGGAGAATTTCGCGATGGCCTTCGGCTACAACGTGATCACTGTGCCGATCGCCTATGCGGGCTTCGTGACCCCGCTGATCGCTGCAGTCGCCATGTCGGCTTCCTCCATCGTCGTGGCGCTGAATGCCCTGCGGCTGGGCGCGCCGCCCCGTCGCGCTCGCGCGCCGGCGCTCGGTTCCGCGAGCCCGTCGCCGGTTCCGGCCGAATGAACATCCTCACCCTCCTCATTCCCGTCACGCTCTTCCTGGGTCTGATGGGGCTCGTGGCGTTCTTCTGGGCTCTGCGAAGCAACCAGTTCGAGGATCCGAAAGGCGAGGCCAACCGTATCCTGTCCGATCGATGGGACGACCGTCCCGCTCCGGCGCCGGAAGAAGACGATCGGGAGCGCAATGCGCTTGACGACCCCGACGGGCGCCCGTAAACACCCCCCACGGACCGCAGCGGTCCTGGCCTACGGTCTTGAATCGCAGTCAGGAAGCGCCCAAGTGGTCGTATATGCGCGGTTGTAGCTCAGTCGGTTAGAGTGCCGGCCTGTCACGCCGGAGGTCGCGGGTTCGAGCCCCGTCAACCGCGCCATTCTTCTCAGGAACTTGCGCTGCAGCTTCAGCGCGATTTCGACTTTCCGGGACCAAGAGTTTCAACTTTTGGCGCCGACTTGTTCTCCTGCGTACGACGCCGCCCGCGCTTCCTCGCCTCGTCCGCCTGCTCGACAGCAGCCATGTTCACCGGGAGGATAAGTCTTCTGAAGCTGCTGGCAGGATGCGACCGTGTTCGCCATCTTCTGCGATATGACGCTCAGGTCCGCTCCGCCCGATTGGGCTTCGACGGCACCCGTCCGCCGCATGTCTTGAAGCTGCTTTTTGTCGCCGGGAAGGACGATCTTCCGGATAGCGCGAGAATCTTCTGACAGGCTGATCTTCCGGTAGGGAACGCCGCGGCGGGTCCTGAAAATCGGCGCATGCGGATGGAGTTCGACAGGCCGGGATCCACATACGCACAGATTAGGGCCTGTGCCTGTCTCTGCCCCGGCCGCGAGAGACGGCTGTCCCACTCCAAGCGCGCTCCGGTCGTGCCACCTGATCCACTGGACCTGGAGCGTGCGCGCTGGCTCCTGGTCCCTATCGACCTCGCGCGCGGGACGTAGTGCGGCCGCGCGACTGCCGTACTCGCACGGCGTGGTTACCACAGCGTGGTTACGCCGTCACGAGCGAGTACGGCCGTTGGCGACAGCCCAACGCCGTTGTGTCGCTCGACAGCCCGGGCCTCCTCTATCTCGGATACGTCTTTCCGTGCAGTCTGGTCCCGTGCAAGCGGCTGGAGGCCGTTGCCATTGCGACCGACCCGACCATGTTCCCCAAGCGCCAGTGGCGCTCTGCACACGAAACGCTGCCTGTTCCGGCGGCGCTGGTCGCAGAAGGGCATGACCTGGGCCAAATCGCGACGCTCGTAATGGCAGAACTCTCACGCTGGCTCGCGGCGGAACCTTGCCGCACCCCTGCGATCACGAAGGCGTCCGTCCTGGCGATGCATCGCGCCAAGTCCCGGGCGCCCTCGTGGATCGAGCGCAGGATCTTACGACCGGGCTCCTTCGGCGTGCAACGGGGCTTCAGCGGGCAGACGTCGCAGTCGGTCCTGCTCGCCCGGTAGCGCATCATGCCGTCCTCACCGACGCCGCTGCGCGCGGTTCGGAACGGCCGCCGGTACTGGCGCAGCCACTTGCCGGCGGGACAGCGATAGGCATCCTCGCGCCGGTCGTAGACGAAGTCCTCTGTGCGGCTCGATCCCCTGCTCGTGGACCAGCCAGGCCAGCATCTCCGCCCCGCCGTAGGCGGTGTCGGCCACCAGGCGCTCGGGGTAGAGGTCGAAGCGGTCGAGCGTGCGCCCGATCATGTCGCGAGCCGCCTTGTTCTCGGCCTGCCGGATCGGGGCGGTCGCCTCGACATCGCCGATGACGGCGTTCTCGAGATCGACGAGGTAGTTGGCGGCATGGAGGAAATCCGTCTCGCCGGCCGATGTCCTCCAGCGCCTCAACCACGGTAGCCTCGGCACAGCCCAGCCGGCGAAGCGCCTCGTCCCCCATCGCGAGCGCGGACTCGACGGTCTCACGGACCTCGAAGTCGACGCCGGCGCGGATCAGTTCCATCGAGTGGCCGCGGTCGTAGCTGCGGGCGAGCAGCGTGGCGTTCGGGAATTCCTGGCGAGCCAGCTCGACGATGGCGCTGGCCGCGCGGCGGTTGTCGACGCAGATAATGATGACCTCTGCCTCGCCCGCGCCCGAGGGGAACTCACCGGCTTGGGCGAACATCGCGGTGCGAACGAGGGCGACGCGGTTGGCGCTGCCGAAGGCGCGGGCGGTGAGGTAGATCGCCACCGCTTTGACCCGCACGAAGGCGACCAGCATCGCGACAAGGAGCGGCCAGTAGGCGAGCACCGTGCCGAAGTTCAGCGACATGCCGACGGCGAGGAAGAAGAGGCCCATCAGAGCACGCCCTTGAAGGGCTCGATGTCGCTTTCGATCTGGTGGCGGTAGCTCGAGCCCGAGAGCATGACGCAGGCGAGGAACGCGCCCATCGCCATCGAGTGTTGAGCGACAACCTTCCTGCCGGGGACCGACAGCCAAGTTGGCCGGCGGCTTCAGGCGGAGGGAGGGCGTAGCCCGACCGATGGCTGAAGCCGCCGGCGCGATCGTCTCGGAGGGGCG
>SKOX01000368.1 GCA_007119835.1 Paracoccaceae bacterium | reverse complement strand
GATCGCCCTCGAGCGCGGTCAGCCAGGGCGGCACGCCACGGGCATAGTTGTCCCAGACCTCGACCCGGATCGGGGCGGTGTCTCCGATCCGGTTCCAGTGCAGCGCGCCCTGGACGAGGTAGTGGCCGAGGAACCCCGCGCCTCCCACGATCAGGAGGCGGTCGCCCGCCATCTGCCCGAACTCCTCGCGCAGGACGCGGGCAAGATGATCGAGATCGGCGGCGACGACGTCGGCGGCGGTCTTCATGGATCTGTCCTCGTTCAGACGGGGAAGCGCGCGTCCTGTTCGGCCCTGAGCCTCACGGCGAGGCCGTCGGGCAGCTCCACGTCGTCATAGGTGAGCACCTGGTCGCGCGGGATGGCGCGCTTCAGCCGCGCGCCCTCCGCGATCCCCATGGGCAGGAGGTTCTCGCGCCGCACCGTTTCGTAATTCTCGCAAAGGCCATAGGTCATGTACCAGCCAAGCCCGTCGAGCGTCGCACCGGCCTCAAGGTCGATCTTGGCGGCCGCCACCACGTCGACCACAGGCCCCGCCTGCGGCGCGATCACCACGTCCCGAAAGAGTGCTGCGCGGGCGACGGAAAGCGGCACCTCGAAGATCGTCAGGTGATAGGGCACGTAGAAGGAATAGAGGGGCCCGCGCCCGAGCTTGCCGTAATCGAGATAGTGCGCCTGCGTGCCCTCGCGCGCTTCGGCGAAGACGTAGATGCCGGGCGAGGGCTGGGCGCCGACGACATATTCCACGATCCCCCCGAGCGCGCGGATCTCCTCAAGGTCGTACATGCCCGTCATCTCGTCCACATGGCCGCGATGCTCGATGCCGATCATGCCGCGGCGGGCGACCTTCATCCCTGTGGCGTTTGCCACGATCGCCTGCTCGAAGGAGATCTTGGTGCCGTCCGCGAAGGACGTGACCATGTGCGGCGTCTGGCCCCATTGCTTGGCGAAACCCGCCTGCGTCGTCGGGTTGCGGTAGCGGTCCTGCAAGCCCTTGATGTTTCCGCAGACGCGGGGGACGAGCCCGATGCTCTCGACGAAGCGCAGGAGGTTGATCTGGACCCCGGGCTGGTCGCCGTCGCAGCCCGTCAGGATCACGCCCGCCCGATCGGCCTTTTCCTTCAGGATGGGTCCGACGGTGCCGTCGAGCTCGGCATTCATCAGGACGACGTGCTTCCCTCCGGCGATGGCGAGGGTGGTGACGCGGGCACCGTATTCGACATGTCCGGTCGCCTCGACCACCACCTCGATCCCCTCGGCCGTGCAGGGAACGGCCGGGTCGGCGGCGACGGCGTACTTGCCCGCGCGCATCGCGTCCTGGAGCTCGGCCTCCGTCCGAACCTCGACCACGTCCTCCCGCGCAACGCCGAAATCGGTATAGGCCAAGATCGCTGCCTCGATCGTGCGGTTCACGATCACCGCGAGCCGGAGGCCGGGGGTGTAGTTCAGCACCTGGTTGGCGAGGCCGCGCCCCATGAAGCCCGCGCCATAGAGGGCGAAGGAAACCGGATTGCCGCCTTCGGCCCGCGCGCAGAGCGCCCGATCCACGATGATCATGAAACCTCGTACTCGCTCCCCGTCACGCTTGTCGCGCGCCCACCATAGCGTCCCTGCTGCCCGTGTCCGTCCTTCAGCGAGCGCTCGCGGCGAGGCGGATCTCCGGGCGATCCCAGATCTTCCACGGCGCCTTTCCTGAATCCCAGAGGTCCTCGAGGACGTTCCTGTCGCGCAGGGTGTCCATGTTTTGCCAGAAGCCGCCGTGGTGGTAGACGGCGAGCTCACCCTTCGCGACGAGGGTCCTGAGCGGCTCCTCCTCCCAGACCGTCTCGTCGCCCGCGACATGGTCGATCACGCCAGGCTCGCAGACGAAGAAACCGCCGTTGATCAGGTTACCGTCGAGAGCACTCTTTTCGCGAAAGCCGTTCACCCGCATCGAGCCCGGCGCGAGGTCGAGCGCGCCGAAGCGGCCAGGCTGGCGCACGGCGGTGACGGTGGCCAGCGCCCCCTGGCTGCGGTGGAAGGCGATGAGGCCGGTGATGTCGATGTCGGAGACGCCGTCGCCGTAGGTCAGGCAGAAGGTCTCGTCGCCGATATAGTCGCGCACGCGCTTGAGCCGGCCGCCGGTCATGGTCTCGAGCCCGGTATCTGCGAGGGTGACGCGCCAGGGCTCGGTTGCGGCGCGCCGGACCTCGACGGTGTTGGTCGCGAGGTCGAGGGTGAGGTCGTTCGAGCGATGGAAGAAGTCGAG
This sequence comes from Paracoccaceae bacterium, assembly GCA_007119835.1. Taxonomy (GTDB): domain Bacteria; phylum Pseudomonadota; class Alphaproteobacteria; order Rhodobacterales; family Rhodobacteraceae; genus Amaricoccus. Next base: position 970 of record SKOX01000368.1, on the reverse strand, counting down.
GAAGTACCGCTTGATCAGGTGGCCCTTGTAGCCGCAGCAGACCACGAAGTCGGTGAGCCCGTGGGCGGCGTAGATCTTCATGATGTGCCAAAGGATCGGCATGCCGCCGACCTCGACGAGCGGCTTGGGCAGGACGGCGGTCTCCTCACTGAGTCTGGTCCCGTAACCGCCGGCAAAGATGACGACCTTCATCAGCACCCCTCGCTGCTTCACAAATAATCATACCGGAAGTGAATGACGGGCCGCGGCCACGTCACACCCATCCCCACCCAGTCATGGGCTTATAAAGCGATTCCAGCGCCCCCACCACCTCAACCTTCTCTGTGGCCCAATGGCGCGCCGCGAGCTGCATCGTCCACGCCTCCATTCCGACTGCCGCAAGCCCTTGAGACGACAGGGATGCGGCTGGCGGCACGCGAAGAGCTGAACTGCGAGCACTTGGCACCACGGAAGCCGCTCGATAGACTTCTCGTGAGCCTGCAGAAGCGAAGCGGTTGTTCCCTTGGGAGGTGACGATGCGGCTACTGGTTCTTGCGGCTGCGCTGGCGTTCGCCGCGCCAGCTTCGGCTGCCACGGTGACCTACGAGGTCTTCGGCTCCGAATTCACCACCTGCGAGGACGCCGAGGGCGGTGCTGCCTGCGCCAGATATGTCGACGAGTGGATCGGCCGGTCCTTCGACGGCACGATCACCCTTGATCTCGACGCGCTCGGACTGCCGCATCTCGGGAGCAGGAAGGTCTCGGCGACCGTGCTGCCCGACGGAACCGGAGCCGAGGGCATCTTCGTCGACCTGAACTTCATCGGGCCGCGGTTCCACGCGCCGACCGGCGGGGCCGAGTTCAGTTTCATGACCGATGCCAAGGGCGACCCGGTGTCGTGGCATGTCGACGTGCTGGACGGGCCGCCGGACTATTTCATCGGCAGTGACGCGCTCATCGCCTTCATTCCCGACCCGGTCTTCCTGAGCGG
>SKOX01000105.1 GCA_007119835.1 Paracoccaceae bacterium | reverse complement strand
GTCAGATCGACATCCGTCCAGCCGGTGAAGCGGTTGGCGCGGTTCCATTGGCTCTCGCCATGACGGAACAGGATCAGTTTTCCCGTCACTCGCTTTCCTTCCGTCACTCACATAACGCTTCAGATGCCGATCGCTCAGGCGATCCGCTCGACCCGTTCGCAGAGCGCGAGGATGTCCTCGCGTCGGCTGAGGCTCGTCCCCTCTGTCCCGATCGTCGCGCCAGCCGCCGCGACCGCGACGCGCGCCGCCTCCTCCAGCGGCGCGCCGTTCGCAAGCGCATGGATGGCAGCGCCGAGGAAGCTGTCGCCGGCGCCGACCGGGCTGCGGCGAGAGACCTCGGGCGGTCGGAAACGCAAGCGCCCGCCCTCGCGGCTCTCGACCACAACCTCCCTCTCTCCGAGGGTCAGAAAGACGATGTCCACCCCGTCGTTCATCAGGCGCTCGAGAAGCCGCTCCCGCCGCGCCTCGTCCTCGACGACGTCGCCCCCCGCCAACTCCGCTGCCTCGTCCTGGTTCGGCTTGAGCACGTGCAGCGCCGGCCCGATCCCGGCCTCCAGCGCCTCGCCCGAGGTGTCGAGCGCCACCCGCGCGCCCGCAGCCGCGGCCCGCTCCGCGGCTTCACGGTAGAAATCGGGGGAAAGGCCGGGCGGGAGGCTGCCGCTCAGCACGACGAAGGCCGCCCCTTCCGCGAGTTCCTCGATCCGCTGCAGGGCCGCCTCGCGTTCGCGGTCGCTCAGGCGGGGACCGGGCAGGAGGAAACGGTAGGTGCCTTCGGAACTCTCCTCGAACACCTTGAGGCTCTCGCGGGTGCGGCCCTCGATCGGCATCGTGTCGGTGGCTACGTTCTCGCGGGCGCACAGCTCCTTCAGCATCTCGCCCGAGGTTCCGCCGACAGGGAAGAATGCCACGGCCTCCCCGCCGAGCTCCCTTACCATCCGCGCGACATTGATCCCGCCGCCGCCGGGGTCGAAGCGAGGCTCGCCGCAGCGCAGCTTGCGGCCCATCTCGACCTTCGACGTCTCGGTCGTGATGTCGACCGTTGGGTTCATCGTGACGGTGACGACATGCTTCATGGCGCGCCAACGCAGGTTCCCGCACGAGGTTCCTTGTTCTGCTGGAACATCTACTTCCGACGGCAGAACCATGGTCGAGGCAGCGATTACGATACGCGGCGCCGCCCGCTTGCCCCAATGACGGTGTTGATCCGTGATCTATCTGGGGCTGCGCCGTGCCGGCGGACGCGCTGGCGGGACGTCGCGCCCTGGCCCGCTCCGAGTAGGCTGGCTGGTGCTGGAGGACCGCGTGACGCGTGGGTCGGTTCCGCCTGATGCGACATCATGACGCGTGGGGCCCCGCCGTCTGGTTCCTCAACATCATCATGCTGAGGAACTGGTGCAACGCTGCTGCGTTTGCGCAACGGGCGGAGAGGGATCAGCCGTCGCCTGCCGGCTCGAGATGCTCCAGGCAGTTCGCGAGCGTCACTGGCTCCGGGAACAGGCGGCCCATCTCCATAGTGGACGCGCCCCGGCTGATGCGCGGGGCGGCAACTGGAACGAGTCGCAGATGCCATCTTGCCTTCTTTGCGGAGCTCTCCTGCCGGCCCTGCGGCGTTCGTTGCGCGCAGTCGGAGGCGCCAGCAGCGTGCTTCCCGCAGCCACCGCGGTACTGCTTATCGTCGGGAACGGATCGGGGAATTCCGCCGCTTCCGAGACGCTGCGCGCCATTCGCCCGCTGACGCTCGAGGTGGTCGAGCCGGTGTCGGTCCGGCGGCTGTCCGGATCGGTCCAGCCGGCGGAGGAGTCCGACCTCGCCTTCCCCGTCGCCGGAACCGTGCAGTCGGTCCGGGTCGAGATCGGCGACCGGGTGGAGCCGGGCGAGATCCTCGCCACCCTGGACGACGAGCCCTACCGGCTTCAGGTCGAGGCCCGGCGCGCCGAGGTCCAGCAGGCCCGCGCGCAGCTGAGCGAACGGCGGGAGCATTACGAGCGCCAGCGCGAGCTCCTCGAGGGCGGATGGATCAGCGAGGCCGCCTACGAGCGGGCCGAGGCGCTGTTCGAGACGGCGCGCGGCCGGCTGGAGCGGGCGGAGCGGCAGCTGGAACTCGCCCAGCGCGACTTCGACGACACGCGCCTGACCGCCCCCTTCGCCGGCACGATCTCGATGCGGCAGGTCGAGCCCTTCCAGGAAGTCGCAGCCGGCCAGCCCGTGCTTCAGCTGCAGGATGCCAGCGATCTCGAGGTCCACGTGCTGGTGCCGGAGCCGCTGGTGCCGGCCCTGGTGCTCCATACGCCCGTGACGGTCGACTTTCCCGCGATCGGCGTCACCGACCGGACGGGCCGCGTCGATCATATCGGCAGCCGGGCCGTTGCGGCCAACGCCTTCCCGGTCATCGTCTCGCTCGACGATCCCGAGGGCCTCTGGCCGGGCATGACGGCGGAGGTGACCTTCGTGTTCGGCGAGCCGGACGACGAGGCCTCGATCCTCGTGCCGCCGTCCGCGATCCTGGCGCTCGATCTCCTCGACGAACCCGGCGGCGAGGTCTGGCAGGAGATCTCGGTCTTCCTCTACAGTCCCGACACCGGCTCGGTCATGCGCGTGCCGATCGAGATCCGCGACGTTCTCGGGGCGCAGGTCGCGATCACCGGGCCGCTCCGCGACGGCGACATCATCGCGGCGTCGGGGGTCGCGTTCCTGCATGACGGCCAGCCCGTCACGTTGCTGCGGAGCGCGGATCCGTCCGAATGAAGGGACCGACTGCCGCTGCCGTCGACAACAGCAGGCTGACCCTGCTGATCATGGCGGTGATCGCCGTCGCCGGCGTGTGGACCTATCTCGACTTCCCGAGCCGCGAGGACCCCGAGATCACCATCCGCGAGGCCGTGGTCACGGTGATGCACCCCGGGATGTCCCCCGAGCGCATGGAGGCGCTGATCGTGCGCCGGCTCGAGGAGGAGATCGCCCAGATGCCAGAGGTCGAGGACATCGTCTCGACCGTCCGGACGGGCGTCGCGATCATCCACGTCCACCTGCTGCCGCGGTTCTTCGATCTCGACCCGGTCTGGCAGGATCTGCGCAACCGCGTGGAGGACGCCCGCGAGGATCTGCCGCCCGAGACGCTCGGCCCCTTCGTCAACGACGACTTCGGCGACGTCGCGGTCGCCTCGCTGGCGCTCACCGGCGAGGGCTTCACCGCGGGCGAGATGCGCCGGACCGCGCGCGACATCCGCGAGCAGCTCTACCGCGTCGAGGGGGTCGAGCGCATCGAGATGCACGGCGTCCGCCAGGAACGCATCTATCTCGAGACGACTGACGCGCGCCTCGCCCAGTTCGACGTGCCGCCGCTCGCGATCATCGCGACGCTGCAGGATCAGAACATCATCCTGCCCGGCGGCGAGATCGAGGCGGATCCCATGCGGATCGTCGTCCAGCCCACCGGCTATTTCGAGAGCATCGACGAGATCGCCAACCTGGAGATCGCCGTGCCGGGGGTGGCGGGCGTCGTGCTTCTGCGCGACCTCGCCGACGTGCGCCTGGCACCCGCCGAGCCGCCGGAGCGCGTCGCCTACTTCAACGGCCGTGAGGCGATCGTCCTCGCCGTCACCATGCTGCCCGGCGAGAACGTCCTGAACTTCGGCCCCCGGCTGATGGAGCGGGCGCGCGCGATCGAACGCACGCTTCCCGACGGCTTCGCGATCGGCCTCGCCACCTACCAGCCCGAGCCCGTCGAGCGCGCCATCGACGACGTCACCAGCAGCCTCTACCAGACGCTCGCGATCGTGCTTCTGGTCGTTGTCCTCTTCCTCGGTCTGCGCGAGGGCCTGATCGTCGGCGCGATGATCCCGCTGACCATGCTCGGCGCGCTGATCGTCATGCGGCTCATCGACATCGAGCTGCAGCGCGTGTCCCTCGCCAGCATGATCATCTCGCTCGGGATGCTGGTCTCGAACTTCGTCGCGGTCGCCGAGGACATCGAGCGGCGCATCCGCGAAGGCGAGGAGCGCCGCGAGGCCGCAGTCGCCGCGGGCAACAGTCTGGCCCTGCCGCTGCTCGCCGCGACGCTGACGACCGTTCTGGCGTTCACGCCGCCGCTCCTCGCGGTCGACGAGGCGGGCGAATACACCCGCTCGCTCAGCATCGTCATCGCCATCACGCTGCTCGGATCCTGGCTGCTCGCGCTGACGGCGACACCGCTGCTCTGCATGCGGTTCATCAAGGGACCCGAGGACCGGCGCAGGCGCCGCGACGATGCCGACGAGGACGAGGACGAGCACCGGGAGCGGCCGCTCTACCGATACGGCCGCCCGGTCCTGATCTTCCTGCTGCGCATCCGCTGGATCTTCGTGGTCGCGATGGTCGCGGTCGTCATTCTCGCGGCCTTCCTGACCCGCTACCTGCCCGAGCAGTTCTTCCCCGAATCCGAGCGGGCCGAGCTGATGATCGAGCTCGACCTGCCGGCCGGCTATTCCAGCGAGGAGACCGACCGGACGGTGCGCGAGATCCTGGCGTGGCTCGGCGACGAGGACCGCAATCCCGAGGTCGAGCGGACCGTCGGCTACGTGGGCTTCGGCGGACCGCGCTTCTTCCTGACCGTGGCGCCGCGGGATCCCGCGCCGCACATCGGCTTCATCGTCGTCGGCACGCACAGCTTCGAGCAGTCGGTCGAGATGATCGAGCGGACGCGGGAGCACCTCCTCGCGAACCATCCCGAGGTCCGGGCCCGACTGATCCGGCCGTTCCTCGGCCATGTCGAGACCGGGCTCGTCGAACTTCGGCTCTCCGGCCCCGAGCGCGAGCGGCTCTCGGCGATGGGGCGGCACGTGGAAAGCGAACTGGCCCGGATGCCGGACGTCATCGACATCCGGAACACCTGGGAGAACCGCATCGTCAAGGCGGTGGTCGAGGTCGACCAGACCCGGGCGCGGCGCAACGGGATCACCTCGGCCGACGTGGCCGCATCGCTCGACGCGTATTTCGAAGGGCAGACCATCACGCCCTTCTACGACGCCGACACGCTGATCCCGATCCTGCTGCGCGCCGAGCCCGACGAGCGGGCGACGCTCGACCGGCTCCGGACGGTGTCGGTCTACTCCGCCAGCAACGGCACGAGCGTGCCGCTCTTGCAGATCGCCGACATAACCACGGAACTGGCCTACGGGCGTCTCGACCGGCGCAATCAGGAGGCGACGCTCACCGTGGCGGCGCGGCACCGCGACATGACCGCGACCGAGTTCGAGGCGCATCTCGTCGAGCGGCTGCCGTTCCTCCACACCCTGCCGGACGGCTACACCTTCGAATGGGGTGGCGAGACCGAGGCGGCGTCCGAAGCCAGGACCGAGGTGTTCGGCTATGCGCCCTACGCGCTCGCCGCGATCGTCGTCGTCCTCGTGTGGCAGTTCAACTCGTTCCGGCGCCCGCTGATCGTCGTGCTCGGGATCCCGCTCGCCTTCGCGGGCGGCGTCGGCGGGCTTTTCGTCACCGGAAGCTGGTTCGGCTTCATGGCGATCCTCGGCTTCATCTCGCTGGGCGGCATCATCGTCAACTACGCGATATTGATCATCGACCGGATCGACGCGGCGCGCGCCGAGGGTCGGGAGCCGCTCGAGGCCGTGATCGAGGGCACGCTGGCGCGGACGCGGGCGGTGCTGATGATGGGCCTCACGACGATCCTCGGCCTCACGCCCCTGATCGTCTGGCGGGACGTGCTGTTCTACGACATGGCCAACGTCATCGCCTTCGGCCTCGCGTTCGGCATGCTGACGGCGCTCGGCCTCGTGCCGGTGCTCTACGCCATCCTGTTCGGCATCGGTCCGCCCGAGGAGCCCGAGCACGAGAACGGCGAGAGCGCATGACGCTTCGCAGCATCCCCGGTAGCCGGGCGGGACAGGCGTGCGTCCGGTTGCACCTGCACCGAACCAGGCGGCGCCGGCAGCGTTAGCAGCAGGACACCGTTATCTGGGCTGCCCGCCATGGACCTGATCCGCATCCTGCTTGCCATCCTCCTGCCGCCGCTCGGCGTCTTCCTCCAGGTCGGCATCGGCAGGCACTTCTGGATCAACATCCTGCTGACCTTGCTCGGCTACATTCCCGGCATCGTCCACGCGGTCTGGATCATTGCGCGAAAATGATCCGGACTGCCGGAGCTGACGTCCGAGGAAGCCCGTGACTTGGTTGCTCGCTGCCGCAGGACTGATGTTGCTCGCCCTCGTGGTCTTCGACCTCGTCAAGACGACGCTGACCCTTCACGGGGCGGGGCCTGTGACGCTACGGCTCGGCAAGTTTGGCTGGGCAGCGGCCCGCAGGCTCGATCCTGGGAGACGGCACCTACTGACCTACGCCGGTTCCTTGATCGCCGTGCTCACGGTGGCAGGCTGGCTGCTCGGCCAGTGGATCGCCTGGACGCTGTTCTTTTCCGCCGGAGAGGCCATGGTCATCGACAGCCTCAGCGGCGAGCCTGCCGGCTTCTGGTCGCGCGTCTACCACGCCGGCTTCTCCATCTTCACCCTCGGCGTCGGCGACTACCGGCCGGACGGCGCGCCGGCGCAACTCGCCAGCAACATCGCCGCCGGCCTCGGCTTCCTCACCATCTCGCTCTCGGCCACCTACTTCATTCCGACGGTCTCCGCCGCCGCCGACAAGCGCCAGCTTGCCCTGCACATCAGCGGCATCGGCCGGACGCCCGAGGAGATCCTGCGATCGTCCTGGAACGGCCGCGACTTCTCGACGCTCGCCGAGCACCTCGTCGTTCTCGCGCCGAAGATCATGGAGGTCGGCCAGCAGCATCTCACCTACCCGGTGCTGCACTACTTCTACAGCGAGGACGAGGACGCCGCGGTGACCGTGCGGCTGGCGGCGCTCGACGAGGCACTGGCGATCATCGAGGAGGGCGTGGCGCCGGACTGCCGCCTGCCCGTGGCGTTCGTCCGGCCGGCGACGAACGGCATCGGCTCCTACCTCGCGAGCCTCAGCCGGCTCGGCGTCGGCCCCGCGCCCGAGCCTCCGCCGCTTCCATCGCTCGAGGGACTGCGCCGGCTTGGTGTCCCGGTCGTCGACGAGACGCGGTTTGGCCGCGCGATGGAGCGCCACGAGCTGCGCCGCCGCATCAGCCTCTCGCTGGTCGAGGACTCGGGGCGTTCCTGGTCGGACGTGGGTTCCGGCTGACGCGGCGCGGACGATCCGCCGGACCGCTCGCCCGGCCGCGAAGCGCGGCAGGCGACGCTAGAAGTCGACCTGCAAGGCCCCCTGCAGCCGCGTGTTGCTTCCGCTGCGTCCGTCGGCCGTCTCCCGGCGTCCGAGGACGACCTCGGTGCCGATGGTGATCCGGTCCGCCGGCCGCCAGAACAACGAGGTATGAAGCGTCTGCAGTGTCCGCGTGTCCGACGGAGCGAAGGTGTCCTCCACGCGGTAGAAGCCCCCGACCACCCGCCCGGTGACCTGCTCGGAAAATTCCTGCGCGACGCCGGCAACCGCGCCCCATGACCCGATCGTCCGGAGATCGCCCCGTTCGTCGACGAAGGCGTCCCGGCCCTCGCCGTTGATGATGTAGCGTCCGATGCCGTCGCCGCCGGTCAGCGCGCCGAGGACGCGGCCGCCCTGCCAGGCCTGCGCCCGTCCCGCGAGGCTCAGGCCCCAGGCGAACGCCCGATCGTCGGAGGCGGCCGGGTCGAGGAGCCGCCCGACGCCCGCCAGCCGCACATGCCCCCAGTCCTGCGCCCAGGTCGCGGCGAGCGTGGCGTCCGGCATCGCATCGATGCCCGCCAGGATGCCGCGCGTCGTCTCCGGCACAACCACGTCGTCGCCCACCCGGCCGCTGAACCCGGACGTCTCGAGCGCGGCCGACACCTCGACGTCGTCGCCCAGCGGATGCGTGTAGCGCACCTGCACTTGCCGCAGGAAGCTGATCCCGGCCGGTCCCTCGGTGTCGACCGTCGAAGGATGGACCTCGAGCGGCATGAAGTTCGACCAGTACTGGCCGACGATCAGGCCACGCCACTCGACGAGGGCGTGCCGCAGCCGCGGCGCGTGGCTGTCCTCGTGGAAGAGGTCGGCCTCGAGCAGGGCCCGCACCGGCCCCCGGCCGGTGTCGATCGCGGCGCCGAAGGTCAGGCGGCTTTCGCGGACGTGGACCCTGAACCGGTCGCCGCCGCCGCCGGAGCCGACCGCGATCCCGTCGACGTCGAACACGTCCCCCAGCGCCTGATCGAGATCATGGATGAAGTCCGTCTTCACATAGCCGCCTAGCATGACGCGAAGCCGGGGGGCGAGCCTCACCGCCTCGTCGTCAAGATCTTCCAGTTCCGCCACTCCGGTTCGCCAGTGATCGCCTGCAGCGTCGGCGGTCGACGCGGCGCGGACGCTGCTTACCCAGCACAACGGAACCAAAAGCAGGGACAGGACCAGGATCGCGCTCGTGCCGCTGCGCATGGCCGCGCCCTCGATGGCGCTCACCAGCGCCGATCGAGCGCGCGAGCCCGCCGTCGCCGCCCGGGCGCATCCCCGCGCGTCGGTCAATTGAACCCCATGTCGCCGATCATCGGCTCGAGGAAGTAGCCGAAGAGAAAGGCGATCAACGCCGCGCCGCCGCCCATCAGCAGCGTCTCACCGCCGGCGCGAAGCCGCGGCATGTCGAGGATGACGCCCTTTACGAAGCCGATGCCGAACAGGGCGGCGGCCGCGACCGCGCCGCTCGCGACGAAGAGCCCGGGACCCGCCAGCACGGGCAGGAGAAACGGCAGGAGCGGCAGCGACCCGACCACGATGAACACGAGAAACGTCGCCAACCCGGCCTTCGCCGGCGAGGGGCCGTGCAGCGGCAGCCCGTGCTCCTCCTGGATCATCATGTCGACCCAGTGGCGCCGGTCGCGGGTGATCGCCTCGACGACGCGCTCCAGCGTCTCGCCCTCGAAGCCCTTCTTCTCGTAGATGGCGCGCACTTCGTCGCGTTCGCCTTCCGGCGCCTCTTCGATGTGACGCTCCTCCTGACGCCGCACACGCGCGCGTGCGTCATGCTCGCTCTTCACGGCCTGGTAGTTGCTGACACCCATGCTGAAGGCGTCCGCGACCAGGCTCGCCACCCCGAGCACGAAGGCGATGGCCGCCGGCAGTCCGGCGCCTGCGACGCTGGCGACGACGGCCATCGTCGTGACGCAGCCATCGATGCCGCCAAGGATGGCGTCGGCGAGGTAGCTGGGCCGGTGCTTGGCGGAGAGCCTGCGGCGGATCGCCGACGGGTCGTGGCTGTGCTCCATCTTCCGCATGGGCGGTCCATCCTCCGTTCGCGGCCGACGTCATCGCATCTTCTGCGGAAGGAGAGAACCGTCATGTACGAAAACCGCACGCCGGCAGCCGCCGGCCAGCAGCCAGAACAGGCAGAGGCGCGGCCGGCCCCCTTGGGCGCGGGGCCACCGCGCGCTTAATCCCCGTGGCCACGGCGGCGCGGCGGCGAAGCCGCACCGCCGTCCCCGTGTGGGACTGACCAGGTCGTCGGGCCTATGCCGTCTTTCCCTGCGCCGGGGCTGCCTGCAGGAACTCATCCGGCCAGAGGCGGCGAACCTCTTCCGGCAGGGCCTGCCGCACGTTCTCGAGCTCGCCGCGGTCCACGTGCAGCGAGAGGACGCGGAAGACGCTCCGCGTCGCATCCTCGACGTTCACCGGCCGCAGGTCGTCGAACTCGCGCCCGATCGGCTCGAGGAACTCCTCCAGCGACCGGCTCTTGACCGGCTGGTTCGACGGCTGCCACCGGCCGTAATAGGTGCCGCGCACGAGGAGCGGCAGCTGCTCGCCGAGGTGGACCGCCAGATCGAGGGGAAGGCGATCGCGAAGCGCCCGCAGCACGCCGCCCAGGCTGTGCCATGCCACCTGCCGGTCCGGCCCCAGATCCTCCATGATCTCCTGGAGCCAGCCGTTGGTGGCGTGCAGCGTTCTGTCGAATGTTGCGAGTCCTGTCGCGGTCATGGAACCTCCTTGCGATGATCGCGCGCCGGGGTGCTCGCAGCTATCGCCCGGCGCTTTCGGTCGTCCGCGCCGCCGGAGAAGCGCTCCTGTGTCTCTGCAGCCGCATTCGGGCTGCGTCCTCGGGGTTGGCCAGCGGTCTCCGGATGCCTCCGGGCCGCCGTCCACCGCTACGCCTCAGCGTCCCGGATCGCTCCCCGGGCGGTGCGGCGCGCGGCCTGCGCAGCCGGCGCGCGTCGCCCTGTTCCGATCGTGCACGTGTTCGTCTGCCATCGGCGTCCTCCTTCGCAAGCGGCCGAGCGGGCCTCGGCTGCCGCTCCGGCGCGGTGACCGCTCTCTCCCTTGGAACCCCTGCTGCACTGGCCGGTTCCACACCCGATCGGCTGTTTCGGAGCACGAACCATGGATGTTGAACTGAGCGCCCTCGAAAGCGGCCGGCTTCCGGTGCGCTACAGCATCGACGGCCGCGCCTTCTCGCCGCCCGTGCGCTGGCGCGGGGTGCCCGGTGCGGCGAAGGAGCTGGCCCTCGTGATCGAGACGGTGACCGCCGGCGGCGAGCCCCGGTTCGCCCATTGGCTCGCCTGGGGGATCGATCCGCGCTGGAAGGGGCTGGACGAGGGCCTGATGACCAAGCCCGAGCCGGACGAGCCGTCCGGCCTCGTCCAGGGAACGGCCGACAGCGGCAAGACCGGCTACGACGCGCCGGTCGGGACGATCAACCGGCCGCAGCGCATGCGGGTGCGGCTGCTTGCGCTCGACCGCCGGCTCGACCTCGCGCCGGCCGCCGACAGCGGCGCGTTCCGGCAGGCCGTTCAGGGGCATGTGCTTGAGGAGGCCGAACGGCGCTTCGAGTACCTCCGCCCGGAGTAGCCGCCCGCCTCGGCTCGAATGCGCCGGCGAACGGAACCGCACATGGCGGGGCAGGTTTTGCAGGCAGGCGCCGAGCGCATCGGCGGACGGCTCGACCGAGCATGACGGCTAGGCGTCCGAACGCCGACGGGCGACGGCACGCGAGATGGCCCGGGGGGCGCTTCGAGCGGGCTTCGAGGCAGATGTGAGGGAGCCGCCATGTGGGGCACGGCGCAGGACGCAACGGCCATCGGCCTGATGTCGGACTTCGCGGAGCGTACCGGGCTGACCGGCGGTGAGCAGAGGCGCTACCTCTGGACCGACGCCTTCGCGGTCCGCAACTACCTCGCCCTCTTCCGGATGACCGGCGACGAGCGGTATCGCGTCCTGGCGACCGATCTTGTCGACGCGGTCCATCACGTGCTCGGGCGCCATCGGCCAGACGACCCCCGGGACGGCTGGCTGAGCGGACTGCCCGAGGCGGAGGGCGCCCGCCACCCGACCCGCGGCGGCCTCAGGATCGGCAAGCCCCTGCCCGAGCGCGCACCGGAGGAGCCGGAGGACGAGCGCCTCGAATGGGACCGGGACGGGCAGTATTTCCACTACCTGACCAAGTGGATGGACGCGCTCGCCGCGGCGGCGTCGGTGTTGCGGAAGCCCGACTACCACCGCCAGGCGGTCGAGCTCGCCGAAGCGGTCTTGCCGCGCTTCCTGCGGCGCTCGCCGCGGGGCGCGCCGGTCGGGCTCGCCTGGAAGATGAGCGTCGATCTTTCGCGCCCCCTCGTGCGCGGCACGAGCCCGCACGACGCGCTCGACGGCTACGTGACCCTCCGCCAGCTCGCCCAGCGCCGGCCGGAGGGCGCGCCCGCGCCGCGCGAGGGCGAGGGCGAGGGCGAGGGCGTGGACGTCCTGCGCGAACTGGCGTCCGACGGCCAGTGGGCGACCGCCGATCCCCTGGGCCTCGGCGGGCTTCTCCTCGACGCGGTGCGGCTCGCCTGGCTGCCGCACCTCGTGCCGGCCGACCAGCGAATCCTGCACGTGCTGCCG
>SKOX01000480.1 GCA_007119835.1 Paracoccaceae bacterium | reverse complement strand
CGATCGCAGCACCAACCGCGTGCTCGGCATCTACGACCTGACCTACGACGTCACGCAGCAGATCTACGCCTTCGGCCTGGTCCGCGGCCAGTACGACGAGTTCGCCTCGCAGGACATCGACGTCTTCGCCGGCGTCGGCCCGGGCATCCGGGTCATCCAGACCGAAGCCGTCGCCTGGCGGGTCCAGGCCGGCCCGGGCGTGCGCTACATCCGCAGCAACGAAGACGGCGAGAGCGAGACCGAGTTCGCCGGCATCGCGTCGTCGCGCGCCTTCTTCAGGGTGTCGCCGGACCTGTTCGTGACCAACGACACCGACCTGCTCCACTCGGACGTCGACACGCTGGTCTCGAACGAGCTCGCGCTCAACACGCGCCTCGCCGGCCCGCTCTCGGCCCGCGTCGGCCTGCGCACCGACTGGCGCTCCGATCCGGAGCCCGGCTTCGACAGCACCGACAACGCCCTCACCGTCGGCGTGGTCTACTCGTTCCAGTAAGCGATCCGCCGAAACGGACCGCTTTCGCCGCCGGCCCGACAGGGCCGGCGGCTTCTTTTTGTGCCCCGGCGGCATGCCTCCTCACGCGACCATCGGGATGCGCGGCAGCAACGTCCTGAAACGCCCCGCCGCTAGACGCTGCCGCTCATGATCCCGTCGACGAAGGCCGGGACGACGTCGCTGGCCTTTCCGTAGCGCCGCTCGTCGAACATCCGCGCGTTGTCGGACGGCTCGAGGTTCAGCTCCGCCGTACGCACGCCGCAGCCCCGCGCGATCTCGACGAAGCCCGCCGCCGGCCAGACCGAGCCCGAGGTGCCGATCGCGACGAAGAGATCGCTTTCCGCGATCGCGTCCTCGATCGCCTCGAGCCCCACCGGCATCTCGCCGAACCAGACGACGTCGGGGCGCATGCCCCCCGAGCGCCCGCAGCCCGGGCAGGGCGTCGCCAGCGCGAGGTCCTCGCGCCAGGCATGGACCGCGCCGCAGGCGGTGCAGCGCGCCTTGAGCAGCTCGCCGTGCATGTGGTGCACGAAGGCAGAGCCCGCCCGCTCGTGCAGGTCGTCGATGTTCTGGGTGCAGAGCCACAGCCGCCCGCCCCGCGCCGCGAGCCCCGCCTCCAGCCCGGCGAGCGCTTCGTGCGCCGCGTTCGGGCGCGAGGCGAGCAGATCGCGCCTGCGCATGTTGTAGAAGTCGTGCACCCGTTCGGGATCGGCCGCGAAGGCCTCGGGCGTCGCGAGCTTCATCGGGTCGAACCGCTCCCAGATCCCGCCCGGGTCGCGGAACGTCCCGAGCCCGCTCTCCGCCGACACCCCCGCCCCGGTCAGCACGAACACCCGCATGGCTCCTCCTGCGCTCCTTTGGGGCTGACGCCGCCGCCTCGCGCCACTATGTTTCAAATGACCCCGGATGACGAGGACCCCATGGGACGGCTGATCATCGCCTCCAACCGAACCGCGACGCCCGGCGAGCCCAAGGCGGGCGGCCTCGCCGTCGCGCTCTGGGACGCGCTGACCGAGCGGGGCGGCGGCCTCTGGTTCGGCTGGTCGGGCGAGATCAGCGAGCGCGAGCACCGCGGCATCCGCCTCTCCACCGAGGACGCGGTCGAGTTCGCGCTCGCCGACCTCACCGAGCGCGAGCACGACGGCTACTACCTCGGCTACGCGAACCGCGCGCTGTGGCCGGTCTGCCACTACCGCATCGACCTCGCCCGCTTCGACGACGAGCATTTCGAGTGCTACACCCAGGTCAACCGCCGCTTCGGCGGCCTGCTGCACGGCCTGCTGCGCCCGGGCGACGAGGTCTGGGTCCACGACTACCACTTCCTCCTGCTCGGCCAGGAGCTGCGCAACGCCGGCTGGCGCGGGCCGATCGGCTTCTTCCTGCACATCCCGTTCCCGGCGCCCGAGGTCTTCACCGCGCTGCCCCAGCACCAGCGCATCGCCCGCGGGCTGGCCGAGTTCGACCTCCTCGGCTTCCAGACCGTGCGCGACACCCGCAACTTCGTGCGCTACATGGTCGAGCATCACGACGCGACCGACCTCGGCGACGGCCGGCTCGAGGTCTTCGACCGCATCATCCGGACGGCGGCCTTCCCGATCGGCATCGACGCCGCGGAGATCGCCTACTTCGCCACCTCCGAGAACGGCCGCTCCGACGCCAGCCGGCTCGGCAAGATCATCGAGAGCCGCGCCCTCGTCCTCGGCGTCGACCGCATGGACTATTCCAAGGGCCTGCCGCAGCGGCTCCAGGCCTTCGGCCGGCTGCTCGACGATCACCAGGATCTCTGCGGCCACGTCACCTTCGTCCAGATCGCCCCGCCGAGCCGCGAGGACGTCGGCGCCTACCAGGACCTGCGCGAGGAGCTCGACCGGCTCGCCGGCAGCATCAACTCCAGCTACTCCGACCTCGACTGGACGCCGATCCGCTACCTCGCGCGCGGCTACCCGCGCGAGACGCTCGCCGGGCTCTACAGGATGGCGCGCGTCGGCCTCGTGACCCCGCTCTACGACGGCATGAACCTCGTCGCCAAGGAATACGTCGCGGCCCAGGACCCCGAGGATCCGGGCGTCCTCGTCCTGTCGGAATTCGCCGGCGCCGCCGAGCAGCTCGGCGCCGCGCTCATCGTCAACCCCTACGACATCACCGCCATGGCCGAGGCCATCCACCGCGGCCTGACGATGCCCAAGGAGGAGCGGTGCGCGCGCTGGCGCGAGCTCAACGAGGCGGTGACCCGCGGCGACATCGGCCGCTGGCGCAGGGACTTCCTCGCGGCGCTCGACGCCGTCGGCGGCGGCCGTCCGCCGCTCCGGGGCATCAGGTCGGCCTAGCCGCGGGCTCCGCGCGCCGATCATCCCCCGTCTGCCCCGGGTTCCCTTTTTCGTTCAGGAGCCTATGTTCCGCGCGCAAACCCCACGGAGGGCGCAGGGACAGTGTTATCAACCGGCTACAGAGCAGCACGTGCCGCGTCGTGGCAGCGAGCGCCCGCCTGCCTCGTGCAGTCCGCCGTCCTGCTGCTCGCCGTGCTCCTGAGCCTCGCGCCGGCCGCGGCCCAGGCGCCGGGCATGCCCGCGCCTGCCGCAGAGGCGCCGCCGTCGGCCGAAGAGCCAAGCGTGGCGGAGGCGCTGCGGCTGCTTGCCATCATCCTGGAGAACCCGGAAGCGCGCGCAGCCCTGATCGCGCAGGTCCGCGAGGCCGACCCCGACGCGCCCATCGACCCGCAGCTTCCGG
>SKOX01000214.1 GCA_007119835.1 Paracoccaceae bacterium | reverse complement strand
CTCTCCCCTGCGCCGCCCGCCGCCCGAGCCCGGGGCCAGGCGCGCGCTCGGGGCGCGGCTCGGCACGGGGCTCGCGGTCTTCGACACGCTGCTGCCGCTCGCCCGCGGCCAGCGCATCGGCATCTTTGCAGGCAGCGGCATCGGCAAGTCGTCGCTGCTGGCCGACCTCGCGCGCGGAGTGGAGGCCGATGTTGTCGTGCTCGGCCTGATCGGCGAGCGCGGCCGCGAGGTGCGCCACTTCGTCGAGGACGTGCTGGGACCGGACGGCATGGCCCGCTCGGTCGTCGTCGCCGCCACCTCCGACCAGCCGCCGCTCGTGAAGCGCCGCGCCGCCTGGACGGCGATGGCGGTCGCCGAGACCTTCCGCGACGAGGGCGCCCACGTCCTGCTGCTGATCGATTCGCTGACCCGCTTCGCCGAGGCCCACCGCGAGGTCGCGCTCACCGCCGGCGAGGCGCCGTCCCTGCGCGCCTACCCGCCCTCGACGGCGAATTTGATCGCCGCGCTCTGCGAGCGCGCCGGCCCCGGCGCCGAGGGCATGGGCGACATCACCGGGATCTTCACCGTGCTCGTCGCCGGCTCCGACATGGAGGAGCCGGTATCCGACATCGCCCGCGGCGTCCTCGACGGCCATGTGATTCTCGACCGCGCCATCGCCGAGCGCGGCCGCTTCCCGGCGATCGACGTCCGCCGCTCGGTCTCGCGCAGCCTGCCCGCCATCGCGAGCGAGGCGGAAAACGCGACGCTCGCCACGGCGCGCCGCGTGCTCACCACCTACGAGGATGCGGCGCTGATGGTCCAGACCGGCCTCTACGCCAGCGGCACCGACCCCTCGATCGACCGCGCCATCCGCCTCTGGCCCGCCCTCGACGGGCTCTTCGCCGCCCGCTCGCCGAGCGTGCCCGAAAGCTTCGCCGCCTTGCGCCGAGCATTGGAGGAGGAGCCGCGCGCCCACGGGTTCATCGGGGATGCCGGCCGTGCCCGGTAGCGACCGACAGGATCCGAGCCGCCCCGGACGGGCTCAGCGCCGCGAGGCGATCAGGTTCAGGAGGCCCTCCGAGCCGCCCTGGCTGCCCGCCTGCAGCAGCATGAGCGCAGGCGAGGTCGGGCCGCCGCCGGCGAGGCTCGCCTCGATCTGGGCGCGGGCGAGGTAGCGCGTCACGACCCGCTCGACATTGGCGGGGTCCTTGAAGAAGTCGATCGAGCCGTCGCCGAAGACCGAGCGCATCCGGCCGCGGATCATGTCGCGCTGCCGGTCGACGTCGATCCGCGCGAACTCCTTGGGCAGCCCGAGCGCGGTCTGCACCACCTCGCGCAGCGGCTTCGAGCCGAGCACGGCGAACCAGCCGCTGCCCTCCTTCGCCTCCGCCGCCAGCACCGCGATCTCGCGGCGGAAGTTCATCGCGAGCCTCAGCGACTCGTCGACCTGGCCGACCGCCGCCTCGAAGGCCCGTGCCTTGTACTTCGCGACGATCTTGTCGGCGAAGCCCGGCTCCGCCGTTCGCGCCCCGCCCTCGTTGCCGAAGCCGAAGCTCTCGGCGAGCCGGCGGAACGCCCGCTCGCTCAGGCGGTTGGCGAAGGAGCGCGGGTCGTCGGTGCCCTCCTCGAGCACCTTGCGGACGAAGAAGCGCTTGTCGATCTCGCCCTCGAGCCCGAATGCGCCGAGCGCCACGGCGAGGAGCCGGCGGTCCTTGACCAGCGCCTCGGCGCTGGTGACCTTGCCGATGTTGGCCTTGAAGTACTCGACCTCACGGGCGAGCTGCGGCCCGCGCTCGAAGGCGGCGCGCTGGCTCTCGCCGGTGCGCTCGAGGAAGCGCCAGCCGGCGAGCCCGCCCATCGGGATCGCGGGCGTGAACATCAGTGCGCCGCCGCCGCGAGCAGCCGCGCCTCGCGCGGCAGGAGGCCGCGCAGGCCGCGCAGGGCATGGTAGATCCGGCCCTCGGCGACCGCCTCGCGCGCCTCGCCGAGCCGCGCGCTGCTCTCGTCGTCGCGGAACACCTGGGCGAGCTGCTCGATGCCGCGCAGGATCTGGCGCCGCCCCTCCTCGGCGTCCGCCTCGCCCGCGAGCACGAGCTGGGCGACGTAGCAGACGCGGCGGACCGGCGTCGTCGCCTCCTCGGGATGGATCGCGTCGCGCAGGCGCAGCACCTTGGCGTCGGGGGTGATGATCTGCAGCCGCGTCCGGCGGTCGCCGTTCTCCATGACGACGCCGTTGATCATCACCCGCTCGCGCGGCCCGAGCTTGAGCACGAGGCTCATGCCGCGGCCTCCACCTCGCCGCGCAGGCCCTTCATGATCGCGGTGTTGATCTCGATGAGCGGCTCGACCGGGGCCCGGCCGGCGAGCACATGGTTGGAATGGCGCCGCACGAACTCGGCGAGGCCGAGGAGTTGCGCCCGCAGGGCCAGCGGCAGGCCGTTCTCCTCCAGCCGAAGATCGTCGGCGAGCGCGCTCCACAGGCGGCCGTTGTCGTGGACGGCGCGGGCGAGCGCGGGGAACTGCAGCCGGTCGTCGGGATCGGCCGACCGGAGGCCGGCGGTGACATGGGCGAAGGCCGCGTATTCCGAGCCGCGGTGGGTGCGGACGGGCGCGGCGGCCTGGGCGTAGCCGGAGCGGGCGTGGGGGGTCATGCGTTTCCTCTGGCGCCTCGGTCCGCCGGGCGTGGGGCGGGACGGCCGGGCGGCGCTGGTCAGGGCATTCGGGAAGCGGCGGGGCGGACGAGCCCGCCCCGCCTTCATGTCATCAGCGGAACAGCGCGAGGATGTTCTGCGGGTTCTGGTTGGCGATCGACAGCGCCTGGATGCCGAGCTGCTGCTGGACCTGCAGCGCCTGCAGCCGGGCCGAGGCCTCCTCCATGTCAGCGTCGACCATGGCACCGATGCCGGAATTCAGAGAGTCGATGAACTTGCCGACGAAGTTCGACTGGATGTCGATCTGCTTCTGGGCGGTACCGAAGGCCGTGGCCGCATCCAGCGCCGTGGTCAGCTCGGCCTCGAGAGCGTCGAGCGTGGTCTGCATGGCGTCCGCGTCCTCAAGCGAGGCTTCGTCCCAGCCAAGCAGGATATCGGCAATGCCGCTCAGGTCACGCGCGGCCACCGCGATCGTTTCGACGGTAAGGGCGCCAGTGTTATCGCGGGCTAGGGAGGACACCATGGCCACACCCGGAACGTCATCACCATCGGCGTCTTCAATCTCCGTCGTCACGGAGGCGTCGAGGAGGTTCACGCCGTTGAATG
>SKOX01000316.1 GCA_007119835.1 Paracoccaceae bacterium | reverse complement strand
CTCGATCCCGTCGGTCGACATCCGCGCCGACCGGCTCGATCCGGGGCCGCTCGCGCGGTCGCTCGCCGCCGGCGACGGCTATCTCGCCCATGCCCGCAACGGCTGGCAGGAGAGCCTCGGCGTCCATGTCACCCGCGCCACGCCCGAGCAGGTCATCATCCTGCCGCGCAACACCTACCTGCCGCTGGTGATCGGCTCCGCGACGTGCGTTTTCGTGGTCTCGATCCTCTTCCAGTACTACGCCGTGGCCGCGGCGATGTTCTTCGTGGTCTCCGGCCTCTTCGTCTACTCCGCCCAGAAGTCGGGGCAGCCGGTCGATCACGGAGCGCTCGACATCGGCCGCGGCGAGGCCGTGCCGCCCCATACCGAGGTCGACGGCTCGCCGCCGTGGTACGCCCTCGTCCTCGCCCTCGTCGCCACCGCCACCATCCTCGCCTCGCTGATCTACGGCACCTTCTACAACTGGCTCGTCGCCTCGGGCTGGCCGCCGCCGGAGCTCGCCGACCTCGGCCCCGCGCTGCCCGGCGCGGCGGCGGCGGCGCTCGTTGCCTCTTCCGTCGCCGCCCGCTTCGCGCTGTCCGCCCTGCGCGGCGGCGCGAGCCCGATCCCCTGGATCGCCGCCGGTCTGGTGACCTCCGGCGCGGCGATCGCGGTCGCGCTCTACATCGCGCTCGTCGAGCTGCCGGACGTGCGGAGCCACGCCTACGCCGCCACGAGCTTCATGCTGCTCGCCTACCTCGCGCTCCACGCCTACATCGGCTGCCTGTTCCTGATCTCGAACGGCCTGAGGACCGTGACGGGCTTCCTCTCGCCGCGGCGCACCCTCGACCTGCGCCTGACGCGGATCATGCAGGACTACACCACCGCCACCGGCATCCTGATCCTCGTCATCGTGCTCGTGATGCCGATCCTCGCCGCGACGCCGGGAGACTTCAATTGACCGAGCCGGTTCCCGCCCGGATGCTCTGGCTCGTCGCCGGCTTCACGCTCTGGGCGACGGCCTTCATCGCGCTCTACACGATCCAGGCGGTCGGCTGCGCCTTCGAGTGGCCGGGCCTCCTGCACCGCGGCGTACTCGCCGTCGCCCTCGCCGCCCATCTCCTCGCGATCGGCGGCCTGATCGTGAAGGCGCCGCGCGGGCCCGAGCGGCGCTTCCTCTCCTCGGTCACGCTGTTCACGCTCTGGGCGGCGCTGGTCGCGACGGTCGTGACCTACGGCCCGGCCCTGGTGCTGACCATCTGCATCTGACGCCGCGCCACCCGCGCTCCCTCCCGCACGATCCCGGCGCCGCGTCCGCATCCTCAATGCGTCAGGCGCAGCGAGAGCTCGTCGAGCGCCCGGCGATCCGCCTCCGTGATCGCGGCGGGCTCGGCGGTCGCCGCGTGCAGGCGCGAAAGCAGGCCCGCGATCTCGGCGATCTCCTCGTCGTCGAAGTCGCGGTCGGCGCGGGCGAAGCTCGCGATGCTGCGCGATCCTGCGGCGACGCAGGCGACGGCGACGCCGTTCATGATGCCGTAGTCCCTGGCCGCCTCCAGGACGCCGTGGGGGTCGATCGCCTCGAGGTCGCACCACCGGACGGCGCCGACATTCTGCATGCCCCACCGCACCGTCGGGTCGTGCATGACGAGCCCCGCGGCATCGTAGTGTCGCGTCCAGCGCCGCGGATAGGTCTGGAACAGGAAGGCGGGCCGGGTGAAGCGCAGATGCAGGGCGATCGCAAAGCCGGCCGGGCTCAGGCGGTCGAGCTCGTGCAGCAGGACGGCGATTTCCTGCCGTGCCGTCATGGCCTTCGCTCGCGACACGATTGCATCCGCCGGCCCAGGCCCCTAATCTCGCATTGTCATGAGTGTAGGTGCTGGGATGCCGCCAGGAAACCCGCTTTCTCCGATCGCCGCAGGCCGCGCGTGATGCCGGCTGCCGACAGCTTCGGCTCGCTCGCGCCGGCCGGCTTCTACGTCGCGATCCGCGTGGGCTTCGCGTTTCCGCTGGTCGAGCACAACCACCTGCCCGAGGCGTGGGTGCGCGAATACACCGTGAGCGGGTTTCTCGTGCACGACCCGATGATGGCATGGGCCTATCGCAACTGCGGGATCGTGCGCAGCGCGACCCTGCTGGCGGACGATGTCCAGGGCGTGCTCGGCCTCGCCCATGGGCACGGCCTGATCCACGGCGCGGCCGCAGCCCATGTCGACGGCGCCGGCGCCGGCGATCGCAGCCTGGCCCTCTTCTTCAGGTCGGACCGGGACTTCACGGACGAGGAGCTCGACGCCCTCCTCGTCGCCCTGCGTGCCGCGCATCTGGAGCATGCGCCCCCGAGCAACCTGACCGCCGCCGAGCTCGAGACCCTCGAGCTCGTCAAGAACGGCATGCTGATGAAGGAGATGGCCAACGTCCTCGGCATTTCCGAAAGCGCCATCAAGCAGCGCCTGCAGAGCGCGCGCCGCAAGCTGAAGGCCAGGACCGGATCCCAGGCGGCGGCGCGGGCGACGATGCTCGGCATGATCTGACGCCCGCCCGGCCGCCCGTCGTCGCGACGGGCCTTCGCCGGCTCCCGCCAAACGGCCATTAACAATCGTGCCCGCTGCTGTTTAGCTTCGCTCTCCACCTTTAGGAGAGTGCCCGATGCACAGCATCACGTTCGACTTTCTCGCACAGCATCGTCACGGCGACGCCTTCCGGGACTATTTGCGCCTGCGCAAGCGGTTCTTCGTCGACGCCCTCGGGTGGGACATCCCGCACAACGACGAGGTCGAGATGGACCAGTACGACAATCCCTGCGCGCATTACTCGCTGGTTCTCGCCGGGGGCCGGGTCGTCGGCGGCGCCCGGATCATGCCGACAAGTGCTGCGTGGGGCAGGCACACCTACATGCTGCGCGATGCCCTTCGCGGCGAACTCGTTCAGATCCCTCCGGCGGTCATGCCGGAAGACATCGCCTCCGCCGCCGTCTGGGAGTGCACGCGCCTCGTCGTCTCGGACGACCTCGACTGTCATCGCAGCCGCTCGACCTGCCTCGCGCTGGTCGTCGACGGGCTGCTCGGGATCGGGCAGGCCCACGGCGCCAGGGAACTGATCTCGCTGTCGCCGCTGACCCTGGTGCGCACCCTCAGGCAGGCGGGCTTTCCCGCCAGCCGCCGCGGCGAGCCCTACGCCAGCGAGGCCGACGGACGCCGCTACGCCGTGCTCTCGATGCCGGTGGCAGAACCCGCCGTTGCCTTCGCCGCGGAGTAGGGGCCTGG
>SKOX01000310.1 GCA_007119835.1 Paracoccaceae bacterium | reverse complement strand
TCGCAAGCCGCGCCCGCGCCTCCTCGGCCGGCACGCGGCCGACGAAACTCGCGAGCTCGGCGACCATCTCCGCGAGCAAGGCCGGATCCGGCAGGCGCACCGCCTCCCCCCCACCCGGCGCAAGCTGCCCCGAAGGCTCCCGGCACCAACCGAAGACGTCGAGGCAATAATCCACCCGCGCGACCGCCGCGGCGTCCACCTCGACGCCCCCCTCGCCGTCCCCGCGTCCCGGCGTCCCGCCAAGCAGCGCCTCGCCAACCCGCCGATCCGCCCAAACCCCCGAAAGAACGATCCGCGTCCCCACACCCCGCCCCATCCGCACTGACCCACCGCGCCCGCCGACCAAGAACCCGATAAATCCGCAGGCGCGGTGATCCGCTACGGTAACCGGCTCGTAACACCTGCACACGGAAGTTGACAGATCCTTGACGAAAAAGATGACGCATCCGAGGCCCGACCACCTGAGGGACTACGCCGCGGGGTCGCTCTCGACCGGCATGTCGCTGCTGGTTGCGAGCCACCTCACGTACTGCCCGTCCTGCCGCGATAGGGTGGCGCGTCTCGAGCTCCTCGGCGGGGCATTCCTGCGCAACGAACCGAGGGCGGGCGTGCGCGCGCCAGACCTCGCCACCTCGCTCGCCCTGCTCGATCCCCGCCGGCCGAGCGAGCAGCGTGCCGCACCCGGGGCGGGCGATCCGATCCTGCCGCGACCGCTGCGGCAAGCTCTCGGCAAGGGGATCGAGGCCGTGCAGTGGCGGTTCCTGCTGCCGGGGCTGGCCGATCACAAGCTCCAGGGCTACGGGTGCGATGACGTCCGCCTGATCCGAGGGCGGGTGGGAACCAAGGTTCCGACGCACACGCATGAGGGGGAGGAAGTGACGCTGGTGCTTGCCGGATATCTGCGGGACGGCGGGCGCACCTTCGCACGTGGGGAAGTTTCCGTTGCGGGGCCGGAGGACAACCACCAGCCGCAGATCGTCGGCGATTGCGACTGTATCTGCCTCAGCGTAATGACAGCGCCGATGCGCTTCACGGGCCGCATAGGGCGGGTCCTCAACTACCTCTCGCACTGAGCGGCTGAAACCGCCCGACACGGAGCCGGCGATGCCCCTCGGACGAAAAGAGCTGGGAAGACGGGAGCTCTTGCTCGCCGGTGCCGCACTGGCGCTCGGAGCTGGTGGGGCGGCGGCACGAACGGCGTCGAGCAGGCGGGAGTTCGCCCTCTACCACGGGGACACCCGCATCGGGACCAAGTCGCTTGCGGTGGCCCAGAGCGAGGGACAGGTAGACGTGCAACTGACCCTCGACGTCGCGGTGCGGATGTTCGGGCTGACCGTCTACCGTCAAACGGTCGAGGCGCGGGAGCGCTGGCAGGAAGGGCGCCTCGTCGCGGCGGAGGCGGCGACCAATGCCAACGGCAAGCGGATGTCGATGCGCGCCAGGCGCGAGGGCGACGCGGTTGCCGTGGACGGGTCGGCCTTTTCGGGACATGTGAGCGGCAATCCAGCCACGACGAGCTACTGGTCTCCCGCCTTCCTGTCCCGCGGTGTCTGGATCGACCTCGCGCACGGGCGGCCGCTGCGCGTGACCGCTCGCAACCTCGGCGTCGAGCGGTTCCCTACCGTCACGGGCAGCGTCGAGGCCGCGCGCTGGCGGATCGGCGGCGAGGCCGATCCGGTGGACCTCTTCTTCGACGGCTCGGGCGAGTGGGTCGGCAACGAGTTCCAGGCCGCGGGAGACACCGCGCGCTTCGTCGTGGCAGAGCGCGGCCGATCCCTCACCGCGCTTTGGGTGGAGTGACCGGCAGTTTGCGCCAAGTGCGGCAGCAAAGTTGACGTTGCACCGCAATAGCCCTATGTACCTCTCGTGACGGGTCGTCCGTCACGATGGGTGGGTTCCAATACGGGAACACCGGGCCGCTCGGGAATTGCGGCCACTCATGCCGCCATTCTGCCGAACGGGACTTCATGACAAGCTTCAACGATCTCGCACTGGACCCCCGGGTTCTCTCCGCAGTTATCGAAACCGGATACACCACGCCGACGCCGATCCAGGCGCAGGCTATCCCGCATGCGCTCCAGGGCCGCGACGTCCTCGGGATCGCGCAGACCGGCACCGGCAAGACCGCCTCCTTCACCCTGCCGATGATCACGCTCCTGCAACAGGGTCGGGCCCGGGCGCGGATGCCCCGGAGCCTCGTGCTCGCGCCGACGCGCGAGCTTGCCGCCCAGGTCGCCGAGAATTTCCAGACCTATGCGAAGGACGTGAAGCTCACGATGGCGCTGCTGATCGGCGGCGTGTCGTTCAAGGACCAGGACAAGCTGATCGACCGCGGCGTCGACGTGCTGATCGCGACCCCGGGCCGGCTGCTCGACCATTTCGAGCGCGGCAAGCTGATGCTCACGGGCGTCCAGATCATGGTCGTGGACGAGGCCGACCGCATGCTCGACATGGGCTTCATTCCGGACATCGAGCGGATCTTCAAGCTCACTCCGTTCACGCGCCAGACCCTGTTCTTCTCGGCGACAATGCCGCCCGAGATCACGCGACTGACGCAGGAATTCCTCCACAACCCGGTGCGGGTCGAGGTCGCCCGGCAGGCGACGACCGCCGAGACGATCGACCAGTGGGTCGTGAAGCACACGCCCTCCCGCAAGGATCGCGCGGACAGCGAGAAGCGCGACGTCCTGCGCCGGCTCGTTCGCAGCGAAGGCGAGACGCTGACCAACGGCATCATCTTCTGCAACCGCAAGCGCGACGTCGACGTGGTTGCGAAGTCGCTCAAGAAGCACGGCTTCGACGCGGCGGGGCTGCACGGCGACCTCGACCAGTCGGTGCGCACGCGGATCCTCGGCGGCTTCCGGGAGGGCGATCTGAAGCTGCTGGTGGCCTCCGATGTTGCAGCGCGCGGACTCGACATCCCCAATGTCAGCCACGTCATCAACTTCGACGTGCCGATCCACTCGGAAGACTACGTCCACCGCATCGGGCGGACCGGTCGCGCCGGTCGGAAGGGCAAGTCGATCACCATCTGCCTGCCCCACGAGGGCAAGTACCTCGAGAAGATCGAGGAGCTCGTCTCGAAGGCGATCCCGGTGGTCGAGAGCCCCCTCGAAGGCGCCGCGCCGCAGCACGCCGATGCGGCGGCCGGCGGGGAGGAGCGCAGCGAGCGGCCGAGCGGCGAGAGCCGGCGCAGGCGCACCTCGCGAAACGTCCCTGCCGCCGAACCCGCCGCGCCGGTC
>SKOX01000491.1 GCA_007119835.1 Paracoccaceae bacterium | reverse complement strand
GCCGATCACCGAGAGGTCGGCGAGGTCTTCATTTCGTTTCTCGGGCATCCTGCTTCTCCTGACTGCGAGTTCGCCCGGTAAGGCTAACCCGGTGGGGAAGCAGCCGGCACATCCCATTACCGGTCATTCGCTTAGACTCAGAATGCTGCTCTGCAACATCCTGTTTGCCGCCATTCATCCAGTCGCCTTGGGCACTGCAGACGATCTTCGGGTCCTGGGGCGAGGAGATGGCCGCAGGCGATGGACAACGTCAGTCGGATCACAACGCGCGCGCAGTACGGAGCGGCTGGAGCGAGCTATGCTTCCGGTTAAAGCGCTCGAGCCAGCTGTTTTGGCGGCTCGGCCGAGCCTACCCGAAGCGGTAGGCTTGCTGACCGCTCGCGCCCACTTGAAGGGCGAATAAACCGCCTTCCTGTGGATTGGCGGCGAGATGGTCGCTCGTCATCGTAAAGCGCGCTGATGTCACGAACAGCGTGCCGAGACCCGGGCCGCCGAAGGCGCAGCTGGTCGGCCAGGAGCAGGGCAGATCCGCGATCCGGGCGATAACGCCCGCGGGTGTGAGCCGCAGAAGGCACGAGCCGCCGACGACCCGGGCGTTCCAGACATGCCCCTCCGCATCGAGGCAGGAGCCGTCCGGCAGGCCCCGCTCGAAGCCCGCGAGCAGCGTGTGGCGCCCGGTGAGGCGCCCCTCCTCGATCCGGTAGGCGAAGAGGGCATTCTGAAGCGTGTCGGCCGTGACGAGCGTGCCTGCATCCGGCCACACGAAGGTGTTGGTGATCCCGAACCGATCCTCCGTCATCCGCTTCAGGCTGCCGTCCGGAGCGTAGCGGTAGATGCTGCCCGTGGCTTCGGGGATGTCGAGCGGGCTGTCGTCGTCCGCGATGTTGTTGTGCATCGTGCCGACCCAGAAGGCGCCGTCCGGCCCGACGACGCCCTCGTTCAGCCGGTTCCGCGGCATGTCGGGCTCGACCTCCACGAGCGGTTCGACCGGGCCTTCCCAGTCCCAGAAGGCGATGTGCCGCTCGAGCCCCACTATGGCACCACCATCGGCGCGCAGCCCGATGGAAGTGACGCGCCGGCCGATCTCCCAGATCTCGTGCCGCCGCGTCTCCGGCTCGAAGGCGTGAATGCTGCGGCCGATTATGTCGACCCAGACGAGGCGACGCCGGCGATCGTCCCAGACCAGGCTCTCGCCGACGATGTTCCGCGCGTCGTGGACGAGTTCCGCATCCATCCCGGTGCCTCCGCCAGAAGATCGTTGACAGGCAGGATGACGCAGAGATAGCGTCACTTCAAGACATACCTGTAATACAGGTGAGGGATGGAAGCGGCCGAACGCGCGGGGGAACAGGACGCAGGTTGCGGGCTCGTCGGGGAGGCCGTGCGGGCGATCACGCGGCACATCCGCGAGAACGAACTCATGCCGGGCGACCGCCTGCCGAGCGAGGCGAGCCTGTCGAAGGCGCTGAACGTGTCGCGGCCGGTGGTGCGGGAAGCGTTCCGGTCGCTCGCCGCGATGCGGATCATCGCGCTCGGCAACGGCCGGCGCGCGACCGTCGGGCAGGTGGAACATGGGCCGATCTCGCTCCTGATTGAGCACGGCGTCTATACCGAGCAGATCAGCGTCCAGCAGATCTACGATGTGCGCCGGACGATCGAGGCGCGGATCGCGGCGCTCGCTGCCCTGCGCCGGACAGAGGACGAGGCGGCCGCGCTCGTGGGACACGCCAAGGCGATGCTGGCGGCGGCCGACGACCCGAAGACGGTGATGGAGCACGACCTGATGTTCCACGCCGCACTTGCGGAAGCCTCGCGCAATCCTGTCTTCGCGCTGATCGTCGGAGCATTCGGCGGGATCACCCGCCAGACTTGGCCGATCGGATGGCGAAGCCGCACCACCGTCGAAAGCCGCCAGCGGATGCTGGAGAACCACATGGCGCTGGCGCGGGCGGTCGAAGCAGGCGATCCGGTCGAGGCGGCGCGCCTGATGGACCGGCATTTCGACGAGAGCGTGCGGGCCCTGCTCGCTGCCGGACTCGGCTGACCATGCGCATCCGGGCGCTTGAGACGGTGAGGATCGCGGAGCGGCCGAACATTCTCTGGCTGCTCGTCCACACCGACGAGGGGGTGACAGGGCTCGGCGAGACCTTCTTCGGCGCCGCCACGGTCGAGGCGCATGTTCACGAATGGATTGCGCCGCGCGTGATCGGGCGCGATCCGCTCGAGATCGACCGGCTGGCCGCCGACCTCGTCGGCTATCTCGGCTTCCGGGCCTCGGGTGCGGAGACTCGGGGCAACTCGGCTTTCGACATCGCGCTCTGGGATCTCTGGGGCAAGGCGACCGACCAGCCGGTCGCGCAGCTTCTCGGCGGGTTCACCCGGCGCTCCATCCGCACCTACAACACCTGCGCCGGGACCGAGTACATCAAAAAGGCGACTGGCCAGACCACGGCGAATTACGGCCTCGCCTCGGCCGCCGATTACGACGACCTGAACGCCTTCCTCCACCGCGCGGATGACCTCGCGCATTCCCTCCTCGAGGAGGGGATTACGGCGATGAAGATCTGGCCTTTCGACGCGGCCGCGGAAGCGTCGCGCGGCGCCTACATTTACGGGCCGGACCTTCGCGCGGCGCTGGAGCCCTTCGAGAAGATCCGGGCGGCCGTCGGCGACCGGATGGACATCATGGTCGAGTTCCACTCGATGTGGCAGCTGCCGCCCGCCATGCAGATCGCCCGCGCGCTCGCGCCCTACGAGACGTTCTGGCACGAGGACCCGATCCGGATGGACAGCCTCGCGAGCCTGAAGCGTTACGCCGAGGCCTCGGTCGCGCCGATCTGCGCCTCCGAGACGCTCGCCTCGCGCTGGGCCTTCCGTGACCTGCTCGAGACGGGCGCGGCGGGCGTCGTGATGCTCGACCTGTCCTGGTGCGGCGGCCTCTCCGAGGCGCGCAAGATCGCGGCGATGGCGGAGGCCTGGCACCTGCCGGTGGCGCCGCACGACTGCACCGGGCCGGTGGTCCTATGCGCCTCGACGCATCTGTCGCTCAACGCGCCGAACGCGCTGGTGCAGGAGAGCGTCCGGGCGTTCTACCGGACCTGGTATCGCGACCTCGTCACCGCGCTGCCGGAGGTGACGAACGGCGAGATCACCGTGCCGCCGGGGCCGGGGCTGGGCCTCGACCTCCACCCCGACCTCGATCGGGCCTTTACCGCTAACCGCAGGATTTCGGACGCAAGCTCGCTCTGAGCCGGGCCCGTCCCTTACCGCTCACAGGGAGGAGCATCATGAAGACGACGATCAGGACCACGACGATCGCGGCCGCTCTGCTCGCCGGCACCGCCGCCTGGGGCGACGAGCCGCTCAACATCGTGTTCACGCACCATTCCTCCGCGTCGAACACCTTCTGGCAGGCGGTCCAGCGCGGCTTCCAGGACGCCTGCGAGAAGATCGAGGCGAACTGCCAGATGATCTTCACGCAGACCGAGGGCTCGATCGAGCAGCAACTGGCCAACATGGACGCGGCGCTGGCGCGCGAGCCGCATGCGCTCCTGACCTCCATCGTCGACGACACCGCCTTCGATGGCGTGATCGAGCGCGCGGTCGAGGATGGCGTGATCGTCATCGGCGTCAACGTGGACGATAGCGAGGGCGCATCCGGCAATGCCCGCGCCGCCTTTGTCGGGCAGGGCTTCCGGCCGGCGGGCCACTCGCTTGCCGAGGCTATGTCAGAGCACTTCCCCGACGAGGGACCGATCAAGGTGCTCGTCGGCATTTCGGCCCCGGGCCAGAACTGGTCGGAGCTGCGCGGCGGCGGCGTGATGGATTTCCTCGAGGAATACGCCGAGCAGAACCCTGACCGCGAGATCACGTGGGAACGGATCGACAGCGGTACCGACCTCGCCATCACCGCCGACCGGGTCGGCGCCTACCTGAACGCCAACCCGGACACGACGGCCTATTTCGATACCGGCTTCTGGCACGCCGCGGTGGCGCGGGTGCTGCAGGATCGCGGAATGGAGCCGGGCGAGGTGCTCCTCGGCGGCTTCGACCTCGTGCCGGAGGTCGTGGAGCAGATGCAGGCCGGCTACGTGCAGGTCCAGGTCGACCAGCAGCCCTACATGCAGGGCTTCATGCCGGTGATGCAGGTCTATCTCGCCCACAACTTCGGCCTGTCTCCGGCGGACATCGACACCGGGCAGGGCATCGTCCGGCCCGAAGATGCCGACGCCATCATGGAGCTGTCCGAGAAGGGCCTGCGCTGACGCAGGCATGAGCGCGCGGCGGGCATTGCCCTCCGCGCCTTGCGTGGCCGGGCCACCGGCCCGCCCGCGGAGGGGAGGCCGGCATGAGCGTGACCGAACAGCAGTCGGGCGAGGCGCCCGGACGCCCAGCGCGGCGGCGAGGCCGCTGGCGGCTCGTCAAGATCGCGATGGAGAAGCCCGAGCTCGCGGCGCTCGTGCTGCTGTTCCTGCTGATCGGCGCGTTCCAGGTCCTGTCGAACGGCGTCTTCCTCAACTTCAACAACCTGCGCGGCCTGTTCGGGCTCCTGCCGGAGGTCGCGCTCGTCGCCATCGGCGTGACGCTGCTGATGATCTGCGGCGAGTTCGATCTTTCCGTGGGCTCGGTCTTCGCGCTCATGCCCATGACCATGGCCGTCCTCATGGTCGATGGCTGGCCGTTCTGGGTCGCCATAGGCGCGGGCCTCGGCCTCTGCGCACTGATCGGGCTGACGAACGGGCTGATCACCATCCGCTTCGGCATCCCGAGCTTCATCGTGACCCTGGGCATGCTCTTCATGGCGCGCTCGCTGACGGTGGTGATCTCGGGTGGCTTCCCGCCGCGACTGCGGATGGACGAGATCCCGGCCTGGCTCTTCGTCGACTTCGTCGGGCCGGGCGGGCTCTTCCGGATGTCGTTCCTGTGGTTCCTCGCCGTCGCCATCCTGGTCTCACTGCTCCTGTCGCGAACGAACTTTGGCAACTGGGTGCGCGCGACCGGCGGCTTCCTGCCCGCGGCGCAGGCGACAGGTATCCCGACAGCGCGGGTCAAGATCGCCTGCTTCGTGCTCTGCTCGATGCTCGCGGGCTTCGCCGGCATGATCCAGACGCTCCGCATCGGCTCGGCCCTTCCGTCGATGGGCGAGGGGCTGGAGCTTCAGGCCGTCGCAGCGGCGGTGATCGGCGGCACCGCCCTCACCGGCGGCATCGGCTCGATCCTCGGCGGCGTGATTGGGGCCACGCTGATCCGGGTGATCGACAACGGCATGGTGCTCAGCCAGATCGACTCCAACTGGTTCAAGTTCGCCGTCGGCGGCCTGACCATCGGCGCCGTCGTCGCCAATGCCTGGATGCGCAAGCGTGCCCGCGCCATGAAGGTCGAGACGTGATGCTGGACGCGGGCGCCCCTGACGCGATCATCTCCGTCCGCAATCTCCACAAGTGGTATTCCGGCGTTCACGCCCTCAAGGGCGTCAGCCTCGACTTCCGCCGAAACGAGGCGGTCGGCCTCGTGGGGGACAACGGCGCGGGCAAGTCCACGCTGATCAACATCCTTGCCGGACTCCACCAGCCGGACGAGGGCGAGGTGATCGTCGAGGGGAGCCGCGTCGCGATGCGCGGGCCGCGCGATGCGATGGATCTGGGGATCGAGACGATCTACCAGTACAACTCGATGGTGCCGAGCATGTCGATCGCCCGGAACATCTTCATCGGGCGCGAGCCGGTCCTCTTCTCCATCGGCGGCTTCGGCATCCTCGACGAAAAGCGGATGCGCCGCGAGAGCGTGCAGGCCATTGCCGATGTCGACCTGCACCTGCGCTCGCCCGACGCGCTGGTGGGCGAGCTGTCGGGCGGGCAGCGGCAGGGGGTCGCCATCGCGCGGGCGATGCATTTCCGCTCGAAGGTGATGATCCTCGACGAGCCGACCAATCACCTCTCGGTCAAGGAGACCGCCAAGGTGATCGGCTTCGTCCGCGGCCTCGCGGCGCAGGGCGTCACGGCCATCTTCATCAGCCACAACATGCACCACGTCTTCGCCTGCTGCGACCGGGTGGTGGCAATGGCGCTCGGCGAGGTCGTGCTCGACAGGAGGATCGACGAGACATCCATTGATGAGGTCCACGCGGTTCTGTGAGGGAGGGAGCAATGGAAGAGCTGGCGGGTAGGCGGGCGCTCATCACCGGCGGGCTCGGCACGATCGGCCGGGCGATGGCGACCCGATTCGCCCAGGCGGGCGCGGCCGTGACGGTCCTCGACCGCCCCGATGCCGAGGAGGCCGAAGCCCGGGCCGCCGCGCTGGGAGATGGGGTGCGCTTCGTTGGCTGCGACCTCAATCGGCTCGCGGAGGCCGAGGCGCAGGTGCGGGCGCTGGCCGAGGCGGAGCCGGTCGACATTCTCGTCAACAACGCGGCGCTCATCATCAACAAGCCGCACGAGGCGTTCAGCCTGGAGGAATACGAGGACCAGATCCGCGTCAATTCCTCCGCCGCCTTCGCCCTGTCGAGAGCGGTCGCGCCGGGCATGCGGACGCGGGGCGACGGCGCCATCGTCAACCTCACCTCCATCACGCTGAACGGCCAGTGGGACGGCTACGTGCCCTATGTCGCCTCCAAGGGCGCGATGCTCGGCCTGACCAAGGGCCTCGCCCGCGAGCTCGGCCGCCACGGCATCCGCGTCAACGCCATCGCCCCCGGGGCGGTCGTCTCGGAAGCCGAGCAGCGCGTCTTCGCGGACCGTCTTCAGGAATACAACGACTGGGTGCTGGAGCGGCAATGCTTGAAGCGCCGCATCGAGCCCCAGGACGTGGCCGATCTCGCCCTCTTCCTCGCCTCGGCCGCCGCCCGGATGATCTCCGGCCAAAACATCGCGATCGACGGCGGCTGGTGACATGGAAGTCGCCCGCCTCGCCGCCGGCGGGGCCCGGCTCGACGTGTTGCCCGCCATCGGCGCCGGGATCGCCCGCCTCGATGTCGGCGGCCTTCCCGTGCTCCGGCCATGGAGCGACGACTCACGGGCCGACCCCTTCGCGCTCGGCTGCAACCTCCTCGCGCCCTTCTCGAACAGGATCTCCAGCGGCTTCGACCATGCCGGCCGCCGCCTGACCATCGAGCCGAACCTCCCCGGCGAGGCGATGCCGATCCACGGCGACGCCTTCCAGAAGCCCTGGCGGATCACCGAGCGGTCGGGCGTGGCGATCCGCCTTGAGCTTGCCGGCGGCGCGATCGGGCCGTGGCGGTACCGGGCGGAAGTGACTTACCGCCTCGAGCCGGACAGCCTTTCCGCTGGCCTCGCGCTCGTCAGCCTCAGCGAAGATGTCGTCCCATTCGGCCTCGGCTTCCACCCCTGGTTCCCGCGCAGCGGGCATACCCGGCTGCGGTTCCGCGCCGACGCGGTGTGGCCGGAGGACGACCGGCACCTGCCCGCCACGGAGGCGCCGGAGGTCATTCCTGCGGCTTGGGACTTCACCTCGATCCGGCCGTTGCCGCAAGGCTGGATCAACAACGCCTTCGCAGGCTGGGACGGTCGCGCCTCCGTCGAGCAGGGGCCGGACGCCCTTTCCGTCGAGATCCATGCCTCGGAACCGCTGCGCACCGCCCTGATCTACTCGCCGGGCGATGAAGCGCCCTTTTTCTGCTTCGAGCCTGTGTCCCATCCGGTCGATGCCGTGAACCTCCCCGGGCGTCCCGGACTGCAGGAGCTTGCGCCGGGGCAGACCCTGTCGGCTGAAATGCAGCTTCGCTGGATAAAGGGAGGCGGGTGATGCGGCAGACCTGGCGCTGGTTCGGGCCGCACGACACGTGCAGCGTCGAGGACATGGAGCAGGCGGGCGTCCAGGGCGTCGTCACCGCGCTTCATCACGTGCCGCCCGGCGCGGTCTGGACACCGGAGGCCATTGCAGAGCGCCAGCAGGCCGTGGCGACCCGCGGCGACGGCACGCCGTCGTCTCTCGCCTGGGAGGTTGTCGAGAGCCTGCCTGTCTCGGAAGAGATCAAGACGCAGACGGGGGCGTGGCGCGAGCATCTTGCGGCCTACCGGCAGAGCCTGCGCAACCTCGCCGGCGCCGGCATCGCGGTCGTCTGCTACAACTTCATGCCGATCATCGACTGGACGCGGACCGAGTTGCGCCACCGCCGTCCCGATGGGGCGACGACCATGCGGTTCGACCTGACCGACTTCGCCATCTTCGATATCCATCTGCTGGCTCGGAACGGCGCGGCCGAGGATTATCCCGAGGCCGTCCGTGAGGCGACCTTCGGGCGCTTCCGGACAATGCCCGACGAGGCGAAGGCCGAGCTCGTGCGGGCCGTTACTGCCGGTCTGCCCGGCGAGGTCGAGCGGCTCGCGCTTGGCGATGTGCGCGACCTTCTCGGGCGATATGAGGGCGTTTCGGCCGAGCGTCTGTTCGGGACCCTCGTCGACTTTCTGGCGGAAGTGCTCCCTGAGGCGGAGCGGCTGGGCCTGCGCCTCGCCTGCCATCCGGACGATCCACCCTGGCCATTGCTCGGCCTGCCCAGGGTAATGTCCACCGAAGCCGACTACACGCGCGTCTTCGAGGCGGTGGACCTGCCGGCCAACGGCGCGACCATCTGCTCAGGGTCCCTTGGAGCGAGGCCCGACAACGATCTGCCGGGAATCGTGGAGCGCCTTGGACCGCGGGTCCATTTCCTTCACCTGCGCAACGTCAGGCGCGAGGGACCTGGCCAGCCGTGTTCGTTCTTCGAGGACCGCCACCTCGAGGGCAACACAGATATGGTGGCCGTCATCGCGGCGGCGTTGCGCGAGGAGGCGCGGCGCCGGACGACTGGGGCAACTCAGGAGATCCCGATGCGCCCCGACCATGGCCAGGACATCCTTGACGACTCGCGGAGCGCCGGCCAGCCAGGTTACCCACGGATCGGGCGCTTGAAGGCGCTTGCGGAGCTGCGAGGAATCATAGCCACTATTGAGCATCCGAATATCTGCTGGCGCAACTCCGGCCTGAACTCGCCAGTCAAGCCGAGTCTCCCTGCACCTGACATCACGAGCGGCGGGAATCTGGGTCCGCGAGCCCGAATGGCAGAGAGATAGGAAAATTTCGCGGCCGGCCCACTGCGGCCATTCCCCACGCGCTGGAATGCTGCACTGCGGCATCCGGATAGCCGCCTTTCGATCATGGACCGCCTCGACAGTTGCGGGGCTATGGGGCGGATCCTGGCGTACACCTTCAGTAGCTGTGCCGTGCCTTGCAAGCCCCGGACGAGAGACGACGCGCCACGAGCCGGCATCGACGTACGATCTTGTGCAAGCTAATTCGGGGCCGAAGGTATACGTCGTCCGCCTTGGGGCTCACGCCCGCGGGAACGCCTATGGAGAGCGCAAGACTTCACCAAAATTGGTGATCGCGCCCTCTGAAGAGGCCCGGGCGGCGCAAATCACCTTTCAAGGTGATCTGACTTGCACTAATCTCGGAAACCGGCCAATATCACCAGTTAAGGTGAAATGGAGGTCTCCTCGCCAATGTCTCGACCCGCCGATCAGGGCTCTTCGCCGGATCACGACCGGCGCCTGCGCGCGCGCCGCGCCATCGGCGAGCAGCTTCGCAGCACCCGCCGCCGCGCCGGGCTCAGCCAGAGCGAGCTCAGCGCCCTGAGCGGGCTCGGCATCAATACGATCACGCGCTGCGAGCGTGGCTCGATCGCGGTCACGCTCGATACGCTCGACCGCTTGGCCGAGGTCCTTCACTGCGACTTCATCGTCGCGGCGTGGCCCCGCCTGCCCGACAGGACGAAGGCTTCGGACAGGCCGGCGGCCTCGGACAGGTCGTATACCCTCCGGGAGGATGCACCCGCCGGCGCCGGGATCACCGATGATGCGACAACCGGAGATGCCACGGCCGGGGACGCAACGGCCAGCAATACAACAACTGGCGATACGGCGGCCGGCGATGCGGCCGGCTACGACCTCGACGATGCGTAAGACCCGCGACATGTATCCCGACGC
The DNA here is from genome assembly GCA_007119835.1 of Paracoccaceae bacterium. GTDB lineage: Bacteria > Pseudomonadota > Alphaproteobacteria > Rhodobacterales > Rhodobacteraceae > Amaricoccus. The sequence continues at coordinate 1,987 of SKOX01000491.1, read as the reverse complement.
CTCCCCCGCGGTCTCGCCCGCCGATCCTGCCGAGCGCTTGGCCGTCACCTTTCGCGGCCTCCGGGCAGGCTGGCTTGCCGCGACATCCGCCGGGCTTGTCTTTACCTACGATCCACGCTGGCTCCGCACCTCGGGGGCGGTGCCGCTCTCGCTCACCATGCCGCTTCGACCCGAGCCCTACGGCGATGCGGTGATCACGCCCTGGATCCAGAATCTCCTGCCCGAAGCCGATGTGGGGCAAGTCTTCGCCCGGGCCCTCGGATTGTCGGTTGGCGACGCCTATGGCATTCTCAGGGCCGCCGGCGCCGATACGGCGGGAGCCTTCTCCTTCGACCCGCCCAATGGCAGTGCCCAGGACATCGACCAGGATCACGCGTCGGAGAACGCGCAGGAGAACACGCTGGCCTCTGGCATGGCAGGCGGGCGCTACCTGCCGCTGCGCGATTACGCGACCCGGCACGGGGCCGCACCAAAGGACGACGGCGAGGCGCTGAAATTCCTGCTCGAAGGCCTCGCCCAAAGGCCGTTCTTCGCGGACGAGGACGGCGTGCGCCTGTCGCTCGCCGGAGGCCAGGTTAAGACGGCGCTGGCCACCCTGGACGAGAAGGGTCGGCCCGTCCATGCCGCCTCCGGGGCGGGTGTGGTCTATGCGATCCCTCTCGGCGCTGCTGCCTCAAACCTGATCGTCAAACCCGACAACAGCCGACTTCTCGGCATCGTCGAGATCGAGGCCTATTGTCTCGAGCTCGCCCGGCGCTGCGGGCTCGATGCAGTTGACTGGACCATCCTCGAGGCCGGCGGCCGCCTCGCCCTCGCCGTGCCACGCTACGACCGCCAGATCCGGACACGGAGGGATGGGCGCGTCGAGCTCGTGCGGATCCACCAGGAGGATTTCTGCCAGCTTCTCGGCCTTCCGCCATTGCGCAAGTACGAGACGGCGACCGGCGGCGGCGCGCGGCTTGCCGATCTCTTCGCGGCAGCGCGCCTGCATCTCGGTCCAAAAGATCAGCTGCGCTTTCTCGACTGCGTTATCTTCAACATCCTGGTCGGCAACACCGATGCCCATGCCAAGAACTATTCGGTCCTGATCCACCCGGATCAGACGGTCCTCGCGCCGCTCTACGACGTCAACTCCGTGCTTGCCTGGAAGGGGGTCAACCAGAACCACGCCCAGAAGATTGCCGGACGGACGCGCAAGCCCGTCGACACGGCCCGGCGCCACTGGGAAGCCATCGCAGAGGAAGCGGGTCTGAATCCGCGGGAGGTCCTGCGCCGGGTCAACGCCCTGGCCACCCGCATCGTTCACGCCGCGCAGGACGCGCGACAGCCGGTGATCGCCGCTCCGGGAACAACGGCGAAGATCGTCGACGACATTTCGGAGCGGATCGACGAACACGCCAGGCGGATCCAGGGCAGGCTGTGAAGCGAGAATTGGTGCTTGCGGACGAAGACCCTTGCTCGCGCGAACTTCGTTTTGTGGATGAGCAGGAAATCCATCGCCGACCTCACTTCTTGGTCACGTCCTTGAGCAGGAGGACGAAGGAGGGCTCAAGCCGGAGACCGTCCACCCGGTCGGAGGTTACCGCGTTCTGCACCCAGTTGGCGACAAAGAGCCAAGGCGCCTCCTCGTGGACGATCTCCTGCACCCGTCGGTAGAGCTCGGCACGCTCCTCCTGGTCCGTGGACCGGCGGGCCTCTACGAGGATCTCGTCGAGTTCGGCGTTCTGGTAGTAGCCAGAATTGAAGCCGCCCTCCTCGGGCCGTGCGTCCGAGCGCAGCGCAGGGAAGGGTAGCGTATCGGGATCGTTGGTCATCCAGGCCATCTGCGCCATGTCGGCGCGCCCCTCTGCGCAGGACCGGGATCCGCCCGGCCGTCAAGCAGCTCTCTCGCGTGCGTTCGACCTCCTCGACGGTCGGTCCAACCGGGCCCCGGTTGGGGCACGAGGCGTTGTGCGTCACCCTCGGCTCCCTCGTCTCCCTGGCGACG
>SKOX01000169.1 GCA_007119835.1 Paracoccaceae bacterium | reverse complement strand
GCCGTCGAAGGCGGCGATGACTGGCTTGCTGCCTGAGGCTGGCATCGCGAAAAGCGCAGGCGTGGTCTCGGTCATGACGTTTGGCTCGCCTGAAGAACTGTGGTGGCCGGAGAAGTCGCTCTCGCAGCCACTTTATCTAAGCCGCATCAGATGGTTAAGCCAGCCGCGCTCCGCCCACGTGAAATATCCGGGTATAGTCCCGGCAGCAGGCCCTTTGTCGGTGCCGAAGGAAGCTTCATCAATGCAGCGGAACTGCGCCTCCAGGTCCGTCCACCGTGCCTCCGACCAGCGGTCCGCACCGAGGATCCACGCGGCAGCACGAGCATAGACCCGCGCGTCCAGCGCCTCGTTGCGCTCACGGAGCTTCTGCCATTCCAGCCGTGCGAAGCCGCGCCTGTTCCGGACCGTGACCAGCTGCTCGGCCGTCAGCTGCTTCAGCCACTCGCTGTCCGCCCAGTCCGGCAGATGGATCGTCCTCTGCGGGAACGGCGCCCCCGCCTCGACCTCCTCCCGCGTCGGCCGGTCCTGCCGCAGGAACCGGTAAGTCTCCGCTTTGAAGGTCGAGACCGCTACCGTCCAGAGCCGCGCCCCGCGCCGCAGCCGCTTGCCGGCGAGGGTGGCGTCAACATAGGTCGGGCCCGAGACCGGACTCGCCCGGTTGAAGCCCTCGACGCCCTTCAGGGGCGCGACCTGCGCGGCGCCCTGGGCTCGCGCCCAGGCGTAGACGGCGGAGGCCTCGAACCCGGTGTCGACCGCCAGCCGCGCCAGCGTCATCGGCTGGCCGCTCGCGTGCAGCCACGTCCGCCCGAGCAGGTCGGTGAGCCCGCGCCAGCAGGCGGCGTCGCCCGGGCCTCCTTCGAACACGATGTGCTCGACGAGCCAGCTCTCGAGCCCGCGCCCCCACGCCCAGACATCGACCTCGATCCGGTCCTTCTGCACGTCGGCGCCGGCTGTGAGAAACAGCCCGCCTGCGGGCACCGTTCCCGGCTTCCACGCCTCCCGGCGATCCGCCAGCCTCTGCCAGTCGGGCGCCTCCCCGGTCTCCATCCAGGTCTCGCCGAGGATGGTGTTCCGGAACGCCCGCATCGCCTCGTCCGAACCCTGTGCAGCTTCCCACGCCCGCGCGATCCGCTCCCAGCTGAGCCAGCCCACCGGCGAGTAGAGCGCCGAGAGGTGGTAGCCGACGGTGTGCGGATCGGCGGCGGTGGTGGTCGCCTGCCACGCGCCCGTCTCCAGCATCGCCGTCTTGTGGTGCTCGGCGATCGGCTGGTCGCAGCCCTCGCAGTGGTAGGTCGCCGTCTCCGGGCGTCCCTTCTCCCAGCGCAGCCGCTCGAACTTCAGCCACTGGCGATGGCCGCATCGCGGGCACGGCACGAAGAACCGCCGCTGGTCGCTCGCCTCGTACTCGCGCTCGATCCGGCTGACGCCGCGGATCGTCGGCGTCGAGACCAGGAACACCTTGCGCCGGTGGGCGAACGTCAGCGACCGCGCCTCGGCCAGCGACACCGGATCGCCTTCCTCGTCGGCCGAGGCCGGGTAGGCATCGACCTCATCGAGAAAGATGTAGCGGGCCGGCGTCGAGCGCAGCCCCACCGCCGAGTTCGCCCCGGTCATGATCAGGATGCCGCCGGCGAACTCCTTCGACAGCATCGTGTTGCCGGCGTCGCGCGAGCGCGCCGGCTTCACCCGCTCGCGCAGCTCGGGGCTCTCCTCGATCAGCGGGTCGATGCGCTGGCGCGAGTTGCGCTTGGCAAGCTCCACGGTCGGCTGGACCGCCAGCATCGGCCCCGGCGCGTGGTGCATCACGAAGCCAATGAAGCAGCTTCCAGTTTCCGTGGCGCCGATCTGAGCTGCCTTCATGAACACGACCCGCTGCACCGGGCTGGCGGGCGACAGCTGGTCCATGATCTCGCGCATGTAGGGCGTGCGGGCGGTCCGGTACCGCCCGGGCTCGGCCGACGCGCGCGACGACAGCCAGCGGTGCCGGTCGGCCCAGTCCGACACCGTGAGATCCGGGTCCGGCCGGATGCCGCGCGACCAGGCGCGCAGGAGGCCGTCAGCGCCGTCGAACCCGAAGGCGCTGCCGTCATCCAACCCCGGTTCGGATCTCCGCGAGGCTGTCGAGCTGGGCGCGGACATGGGCTTCCAGAACCTCCTGCATCAGCGCCGCCTCCACCGTCTCTCCTCCGAGCGCCGCCCCGAGCTCGGAGGCCATGAGCGCCGCGACCCGCGCCGGCCAGTTCACCCAGGCGTCACGCTCCTCGCGCGCCAACCGGAACATCAGCGCCTCTGCGCGGGCCTTGTCGACGAGCTCCCCCTTGAGCTTCTGGAGCCGGATGCGCCGCTCCTGCGTCTTCAGCACCTCGTTCGCGGTCTTCGCCTGCAGGAAGGTCATGCCGCCGCCGGCCGCCGGCGCCGCCAGACCCTGCTCGCGCAGCGTCTCGCCCACCGCGGTTACGGCAGCCTCGGGAACGGGTTTGAGCTTTGGCTTCGCGGCAGCTGGCGCGGCCACCGATTCCTTGGCGCGGCTCTTCGACGGGTCGGTCGTCTCGGCGCGGCGGGCATCCGAGGCCGCGGCGTCGATCGAGCCGTCGGCATGCAGCACCAGCAGCCCCGCCACCTTCGCCTTCTGGATCGCGCCGCGCGAGAGCCCGACGCGGACGGCGTACTGGCGCTCGCTCAGGCCCTGCATCTCGACCTCGATTTGGCAATGAAATGATCCATTTACGGGCTTGGATCGTCCGCAGAACCGAGCATGTATGTCCGCAGGAGCCGACGATCGGTCACCGCACTCGGACCGCCCGCCCCGCAGCGCTTCCCGCGACCGGGGCTTGGGCCAGTAGCAGGATCGGGATGGTCCCGGTCCCGCTGGCAAGGGAACCACTCGATGTCCAAGCTTTCCGACACCCAGTCGATCATCCTCTCGGCCGCCGCCCAGCGCGACGACGGCAACGTCCTGCCGCTGCCGGGCTCGCTGCGCGGCGGCGCCGCCGCAAAGGTGGTGGGGGCGCTGCTCTCCCGCGGACTGATCCGCGAGCAGATCATCGACAGCCCGCGCAAGGCCGACGTCGCGATGAACACAGGGTGGCGCAACGAACCGGATGGCCGCGGCGTCCTGCTCCTCATCACCCCTGCCGGACTGGACCCGGATATTTCACGTGGGCGGTGCCTCTTTGGCTTAAGCATCTGACGCGATTTAGATAAAGTGGCTGCGGGAGCGACTTCTGCGGCCACCACAGTTCTTCAGGCGAGCCAAACGTCATG
>SKOX01000425.1 GCA_007119835.1 Paracoccaceae bacterium | reverse complement strand
GTGCGCTGCGCCGGGTTCCACGAGCCGGGGTTGCCGGTGCCGTAGTAGATCAGGTTGAGCTCCGGGTCGTAGGTGATCCAGCCCCAGACGGTGCCGCCGCCGATTTCCCACTCGCCCTCGGGATAGGTCTCGACGCCGAGGTCGGACTCGATCGGCTCGCCGAGCATGCGCGACTCGGAGGTGATCAGCACCTCGTCGTCCGGGCCCGTCGAGTAGCCGCGCCAGACGCGCTCGCCACTGTTGATGTCGTAGGCGGTGACGTGGCCGCGGACGCCGAACTCGCCGCCCGAGTTGCCGACGAGCACCTTGTCGCCCACGACGATCGGCGACATCGTCATCGACTCGCCCATCGTGTGGTCGCCGTTCTCTGCGCTCCAGAGCAGCTCACCCGACTCCGCGTCGAGCGCGATGACGGTGTTGTCGGCCTGGTTGAGGAACAGCTTGCCGTCAGCGTAGGCGGGGCCGCGGTTGACCGTGTCGCAGCACATGATCGGGATCACGCGGCTGTCCTGGTCGGGCTCGTAGGACCAGATCATTCGCCCGTTGTCGTTCATGTCGAGGGCGAAGACCTTGTTCGGGAACGGCGTGTGGACGTAGAGCCGCCCGTCGCCAACATAGAGCGGGCCGCCCTCGTGGCCGCGCAGCACGCCGGTCGAGAACTGCCATGCGACGCGCAGGTCGCCGACGTTGTCACGGTTGATCTGGTCGAGCTCGCTGAAGCGATGCCCGTGATAGTTGCCGAGCGCGGTCGGCCAGAGCTGCGGGTTGTCCTGCAGCTCGAGCACGTTCTCGTTGGCCAGCGCCGTGCCTGCGAAGGCGACGGCGGCAGACGCCATGAGTGCGATCCGAAGTTTCATTGTCGACGTTCCTCCCGTCAGGTTCACCGGCACCACGCGCCGCCAACGCTTCGGCGGCCGGCCGGAAGATGCGCTCTCTGCATCGTGCGAATTCTGTATGCCGCACTCGGCACTCAAGCGCATTGGGAAGGCCACGCTAGCCAATGATCGGAAGCTGCGCTAGCAGCACCGCACCCCTCCGGACCTAGACAAAGGTAGGTCGCGGCTGCCGCGCCTTTATCGCGGTGCGACGGATGCACACGCAGCGCGCGAGATCTTCTGCCGAGGGCTTCTGTCGCACGACGTTTCCTGTGCCGGGCGGAGGGACCGAGCGGGTGCGGCGGTAAGATGCCTGAAGCGGGGCGCCCTGGTCTTGCCGGTCCGCACCGATCGAGCCGAACGCCGGCGTCGCGCCGGCGGCACCGCGACCCTTGCGGCGCAGTCGGAGGCCGGCCTGGCCGCCCGAACGTCTGCCGGCGGCGCACGATCGCGGCGCGCCGCCGGTCCAGGCTGGTGAAGGTGCCCCGGAAGGAGCGGAGACGGCCTCAGGTGTCGCCGTCGTGTGCCGCCTCGATCATGTCGACAGCCTCGGCCGCCGTCGTGATGCCCTCGTGGTAGTTGCCGTCGTCGCAGGCCCGTGCGGCGTCCGCGTGGGCCTCTTCCGCCTCGGCCGGCACGTCATCGGCCGCCTCGATGATCTCGCCGAGATGGTCGACCCAGACCTGGCAGTCGGCGAGCGTCGCCTGCTCGGCAGTCGGGGTGACCGGTCGCTCCTGCGTCTCGGCGTCCGCATCCACCGCCGGATGATCCGCGCCGTCCGGTTCGGCGTCGTGGTCGTGGCTGCCCGCCATCGCGGCGGACGCGAGGCCGAGGGACAGGATCGTTGCCAGCGCCGTTGTCTTCATCGTCTTTCCTCCCGCTTGTCCTGGCGTTCGTGCCTTCGCGGCACGGCGCGACAACCGGAAGCGCCGGCCATGGTTCCTGAGGCCGGCCCGGTCTACGACCAAAGCAGGGGCCCGATGGCGAGGCTCGACCTGCCCGGTCCACCTGCCCGGTCCACCTGCCCGGTCCACCTGCCCTGCTCCGGCGCCTCGGACCGGCCGAGGAAGCGGCGGCTCCCGCGACCTTTGGAGGACGAAAAGGGGGCTGGACGGCCCCCCTCCGGCCGACGAGAGTCGCGCAACAACGCGGGGTTCGCGGCAAGCAAGGAGGAAACCACGATGAGAACGCGTGCAGCGATCGCCTTCGAGGCGGGCAAGCCGCTCGAGGTCACGGAGGTCAATCTCGAGGGGCCGCGCGCCGGCGAGGTGCTGGTCGAGATCAAGGCGACCGGCATCTGCCACACCGACGAGTTCACCCGCTCGGGCGCCGACCCGGAGGGCATCTTCCCGGCGATCCTCGGCCACGAGGGCGCGGGCGTCGTCGTTGATGTCGGCGCGGGCGTGACCACCGTCAAGAAGGGCGACCACGTCATTCCGCTCTACACGCCCGAGTGCCGCTCCTGCCCGTCCTGCCTGAGCCAGAAGACCAATCTCTGCACGGCGATCCGCGCCACGCAAGGCCAGGGGCTGATGCCCGACGGAACATCGCGCTTCACCACGCTCGATGGCGACCCGATCATGCACTACATGGGCTGCTCGACCTTCGCCAACCACACCGTGATGCCCGAGATCGCGGTCGCCAAGGTCCGCGAGGACGCGCCCTTCGACAAGATCTGCTACGTCGGCTGCGGCGTCACGACCGGCGTCGGCGCGGTGATCAACACCGCCAAGGTCCACATCGGCGCGACCGCGGTCGTCTTCGGCCTCGGCGGCATCGGGCTCAACGTCATCCAGGGCCTGAAGCTCGCCGGCGCCGACATGATCATCGGCGTCGACCTCAACCCGGCCCGCAAGGAATGGGGCGAGAAGTTCGGCATGACCCACTTCGTCAACGCGAAGGAAGTCGGCGACGAGATCGTGCCCTACATCGTCAACATGACCAAGCGCGGCGCCGACCAGATCGGCGGGGCCGACTACACCTTCGACTGCACCGGCAACGTCAAGGTGATGCGCGCCGCGCTCGAATGCGCGCACCGCGGCTGGGGCGAGTCGATCATAATCGGCGTGGCGCCCGCCGGCGCTGAGATCGCGACCCGCCCGTTCCAGCTCGTCACCGGCCGCGTCTGGAAGGGCACCGCCTTCGGCGGCGCCCGCGGCCGGACCGACGTGCCGAAGATCGTCGACTGGTACATGGAGGGGAAGATCCAGATCGACCCGATGATCACCCACACCATGCCGCTCGACGACATCAACAAGGGCTTCGACCTGATGCACCACGGCGAGAGCATCCGCGGGGTCGTGGTCTACTGACGTCTCCGGGCCGCCGCCCCCGCGCGGGCGGCGGCCGCTCCGCACCATGGGGCAGGGCCCGCCCGCGGCGGGGCCTGCCGCT
>SKOX01000374.1 GCA_007119835.1 Paracoccaceae bacterium | reverse complement strand
GGCCTCTGATCGTCGCCGGCTGCCGCACCGGAATACCGGCAGCCGGTCAGAGCCCACATCGACAGCGCCCGTCAAGCCCCGCTTCCGGTGATACCTCACCGTCCCCTCGGTCACGTCCAGGGTAAGCGCGACGGCGCTGCCCTATGCGGCGAGGCTTGACGGCTGCTCGAAGCGCCAGGGCATCAGCTCCTCGATGCGGCTTTTCGGATGAGGTGCCCGAGGTGCGCAACCGCGCGACCGTCAATGGCGCCATCGAGATCGGCCGCGCACCGGGCGTCATCCAGGTGACCTTCCTCGCGCCGCTTGCCGCGCTCGACGCGGTCTGTCTGGGCGACTACGCCCGAGAGCGGTACGGCCTCTGATCGTCGCCGGCTGCCGCACCGCGCCACGCTCTTGCGCCGCGCAGTGACCGCGGCCGTTCAGCGACCGATCCGAAGCCACCAGCGCCGGACCGGCACGTCAGGCCGTGCAGGTCAGCCGGCGATCCGGACCGCCTCCGGCTTGCTGTCGTCGCCATCCGACCGCATGGCCTCGCATGAGATGATCAGCCGCCTACCGCCGAGAAGCGCGCCTCTGGAGCGCGCGGGAGCGGGCAGGTCAGGACCGCGCGCGCCGACGTGCCCTCACGAGCCGGACGAGGTAGAGGCCGACCAGCACTGCGATCACCAAGTTCGCCAGCGGATTGATCCAGTGCGCGACCTCGGCGTAGTGCTCCTCGAGGACGTACCCGGCCGTGGCGAGAAAGGTCGACCAGACCGACGTTCCGATCGCGGTGAAGACGGCGAACGTCGCGACCGGCATGCCCGCGATGCCTGCGGGCACCGAGATCAGCGTGCGCACGCCCGGGATGACCCGCCCGATCAGGACCGCGAGCCAGCCGTGGCGGCGGAACCACTCCTGGGCCGCATCGACATCTTTGGGCGAGATCGTGAGCCAGGCACCGTGCCGTTCCGCGAATCGGCGCAGCCGCTCGCAGCCGATCCATCGCCCCACGAGGTACCAGAACGCAGCCCCCAGCAGCGTCCCGACGATCCCGGCCAGGATCACGCCCGGCAGGCTCAGGGTGCCGCGCGCCGCGGCAAATCCGCCGAGCGGCATGATCAACTCCGACGGGATCGGCGGGAACACGTTCTCGGCGAACATCAGGAACGCGATCCCGACGTAGCCGGTCTGCTCGACGAATTCGGTCATCCATTCGATCATGACGATGCGGTGGCAGCGGCGCGGTCAGCCCGCCGCGCACCGTCCCTCAGCCGCGCGGCTCGCCGGTGCGCGCATCCATCTCCACCGACGACCCGTCGCGGCGGTCGTACTCGATCACCCATTGGCCGTCGTCGTCCCACTCGATCTCCTCGAAATAGTGGAAGCCGTCCTCCACCTCGATGCCGGCCAGGATTTCCGACAGCGGCAGCGCATCCTCCGGCGGCACGGCCAGGGCGGGCAGCCCCAGCGCGACCACGAGCGATGCGACGGCGATAATCCGAATCATGGTAGTCCTCCCCACCAGCCTCGGAAACGGCGGGAGGTCGCGGCAGTTCCCCTGCTCGGACGCCTGGCCGCGCGCGCCGCGACACGTTTCGATGTGCCCTTCAGCTTGTCAGGTCGGCAACGACGGCCTCGCCGCAGGATCTGGTATCGGCCGATCCGCCGAGATCGCCTGTGCGGCTGGCGGGATCGGCGAGCGTCTTCTCGATGGCGGCAAGCAGCGCGTCATGGGCGCCCCTGTGCCCGAAGTGATCCAGCATGAGTGCGCCCGCCCAGATCTGGCCGATGGGATTGGCGATGCCGCGGCCCGCGATATCGGGGGCGGAGCCGTGCACCGGCTCGAAGAGGGAGGGGAAGCGGCGCTCCGGGTTGATGTTGCCCGAGGGCGCGATGCCGATCGTGCCGGTGCAGGCGGGCGCGAGGTCTGAAAGGATGTCGCCGAAGAGGTTGGAGCCCACCACGACGTCGAAGGTCTGGGGCCTGAGCACGAAGAAGGCGGTCAGGATGTCGATGTGAAACTGATTGACCGCGACGTTCGGATAGTTCTTCGCCATCTCGCGCACACGCTCGTCCCAGTACGGCATGGTGATCGAGATGCCGTTCGACTTGGTGGCGGACGTGAGCTTTCCCGAGCGGCGCTCGGCGAGTTCGAAGGCGTAGCGCAGAATGCGGTCGACGCCGGTGCGGGTCATCACTGTCTCCTGCACGACGAATTCGCGGTCGGTGCCGGGAAACATCTTGCCACCGATCGATGAGTATTCGCCCTCGGTGTTCTCGCGCACGATCATCATGTCGATGTCGCCCGCCGCGCGGCCGGCAAGGGGCGACGTGACGCCGGACATGAGGCGCGCGGGGCGGAGATTGACATACTGGTCGAATTCGCGCCGGAACTGGATGAGCGAGCCCCAGAGCGAAATGTGATCCGGCACCGTCTCGGGCCAGCCGACGGCGCCGAAGAAGATGGCGTCGTGGGCGCCGATCCTGTCCTTCCAGTCCTCCGGCATCATCCGGCCATGGTTGGCGTAGTACTCGGCGCAGGCGAACTCGAAATGGTCGAACTGGAAGCCGATGTCGAAGCGGCGGCCGACGGCTTCGAGCGCGCGCACGCCCTCGGGCATGACTTCCTTGCCAATACCATCGCCGGGGATGACCGCGATGCGATAGGTCTTCTGGGACATGGGATCGCGTCCTTATGTTCGGAGTTGGCGCACGGGATTGCCGGCGATGAAGGCGAGGATGGCCTCAAGGGCCGTGGAAGAGGCGCCAAGTGGCTTCGGTGACATAGCCGAGATGCGGCGCGAGGAGGAGCCTCCCCTCGTCGATCAGGGTGGAAAAGGGGGAGAGGGAGCCTCAAAGCACCTCCCCAACATGCCAAGAAGAGAGCCGAAAGCCGTGTCGCCACCGGCACGAGGCGCATCGATCTTCATATCGGCCGCAGCGGCTCGATGAGGCCGCGTCGCGACAGTGCGTGGAAGATCCCTGCCGAGGCGACCGCCCAGACCAGGCCGAGCGCCCAGCCGGCGAGGACATCGCTCGGCCAGTGCAGCCCGAGATAGATCCGGCTCAAGCCGGTCGCGAGCACCACCGCCGCCGCCATGCCGACCGCCGCGCGCCCGATCGCCGGCCGCTCCGCCGCCTCCGCGACCATCAGGCCGAGCATGAGGTAGATCGTGGCAGACATCATCGCGTGCGAGCTCGGGAAGCTCGCCGAGAGCACCGGGAGCTCAGACAGCAGGTCCGGCCGATCCCTCCCGAAGGCGACTTTGAGAAGATTGACCGCTGCGAGC
>SKOX01000282.1 GCA_007119835.1 Paracoccaceae bacterium | reverse complement strand
GTCGCCGCCGCGACGTTGGCCGCGCCGAGGCCGACGAGCTCCTGGTCGGGCGCGATCCGCTCGCGCCGCCGGGCGGCCAGCGTCTGGGCGACGGAGACCGACTCGACGAAGCCGATGACGCTGATCAGGAGCGCCGCGCCCGCGAGCCGCGTCCAGAGCTCGAGGTCGAAGGGCGGCAGCGAAAGCGGCGGCAGGCCGACCGGGATCGCGCCGACGATCCGCACGCCGGCCTCCGGCAGCGCCAGCAGGATCGTGGCGGCGATGGTCGCCGCGACGGCGAGGATCGGCGCCGTCTTGCCGGCGATGTCGGCGGCGCGCGCCGGGACGCCGGCCCGGGTCAGCAGCGGCTTCAGCCAGCGGCGGGTGCCGAAGAGAAAGGCGAGCGTCGCGGCGCCGAGGATCAGGGTCGGCCCGTTGATGTCGCCGATGTTGGCCGCGAGGCCCGCCAGCATCTCGGGCAGCGTGTGGCCGCCTCCTTCGATGCCGAGGATGTGGCGCAGCTGCGAGAGCGCGATGAGGATCGCCGACGCGGTGATGAACCCCGCGATCACCGGATGGCTCAGGAAGTTCGCGAGGAAGCCGAGCCGGAGCACCCCCATCGCGATCAGCATCAGGCCCGAGAGCAGCGCCAGCGCCGCGGCCGCGGCGAGCTGCGCCTCCACGCTCGGCAGGCCGAGCTGGCCGATCGCCGCGGCCGTCATCAGCGAGATCACCGCCACCGGGCCGACGGCCAGCGTCCGGCTCGTGCCGAAAAGCGCGTAAGCCACGAGAGGCAGGATGCTCGCGTAGAGCCCGGTGACCGGCGGCAGCCCCGCGAGCATGGCATAGGCCAGCGACTGCGGCACCAGCATGATCGTCACGATCACCGCCGCGAGCAGGTCGTCGCCGAGCGTGGCCGCGCCGTAGCCGCGCCCCCAGTCGAGGATCGGCAGCCGCCGCAGGAAGGCGGAGCGCCCGTTATCACGTCCGTTCATGATGTCCTTGACCCCCGGTCCGCCGAAGCCTTTATAAACGGGTCTTTGCAGCGAGGCCCACGATGCAGACGGAGCTGGCCATCGATGTTCTGGAGGAGCGCGCGGCGGAGGTCGCGGGCGTCCTCAGGATGCTCGCCAACGAGAAGCGGCTCCTGATCCTCTGCCACCTCGCCAAGCGCGGCGAGATCTCTGTGACGCCGCTCGCCGAGCTTGTCGGCCTCAGCCAGTCGGCCCTCTCCCAGCATCTCGCCCGGCTGCGCGAGGACGGCCTCGTCACCACCCGCCGCGAGAGCCAGGTCCTGCACTACCGGATCGACGAGCCCCGCGTCGGCCGGCTGCTCGAGTCCCTCTACGAGATCTACTGCACCTAGGCGGCGGCCTAGGCCGCACGAGCCTGCCGCGAGGCCTCGGTTTCCCTTCGTCATGTGAGGCCTCGCGTCGGAGGGCGACCGTGAAGGCGCCTGCGCAGGTCCCGGCCGCGACTGCGGCGGTTGCACTCAGAACCGGTTCACCGGCAGCTTCAGGTAGTGCCGGCCGTCCGCCTCGGGCGCCGGCAGACGCCCGCCCCGGAGGTTGATCTGGAGCGCCGCCAGGATCCGGTCGGGCAGCGCCAGGGTCTTGTCGCGGCCGGTGCGCCGCTCCACCCATTCCTCGCGACCGACCCCGTCCCGAACATGGGCGTTGCTCGCCTTGTGCTCGGAGACCGTCGCCTCCCACATCGGCTCGTCGCGCGCGTCGGTGCCGTAGTCGTGGCCGACGAAGAGCCGGGTCTCGCCCGGCAGCGCAAGGATCGCCTGGATCGAGTCCCACAGAACCTCGGCGTTGCCGCCGGGGAAGTCCGCCCGCGAGGTGCCGGCGTCCGGGTGCATCAGCGTGTCGTGGACGAAGGCCGCGTCGCCGCAGACATAGGTGATCGAGCCGAGCGTGTGGCCGGGCGAGAGCATCACCCGCGTCTCGAGGTTGCCGATCCGGAAGGTCTCGCCCTCGGCGAACAGCCGGTCGAAGGCCCGCGCCGGGTCGAAGGCACCGGGCATGTGGTAGATCTCCTCCCAGATCCTCGCGATCTCGGGGACCTTGGCGCCGATCGCCGCCGGCGCGCCGGTGCGCTCCTTGAGCAGCGCCGATGCCATCAGGTGGTCGGCATGGGGGTGGGTGTCGAGCACCCACTCGACCTCGAGGCCGTTCTCGCGCACGAGGTCGAGAACCTGATCCATGCTCTCCGTGCTGGTGCGGTAGTGCTGCGGGTCGAAGTTCCAGACAACGTCGATCAGCGCCGCCTTCTTCGTCTCCGGATCGGCGCAGATGTACTGGATCGAGCCGGTGTCGGGCTCGTAGATCCCCCAGACGTTCGGGCTCTGCGGACCCTTCGAGGGCGAGAAGCGGACGACGCGCTCGTTGAGCTTGCTCATGACGTGGCTCCTTTCGGGGAGAGTATCTCAAGGTTCTTGGCGTGGCTGCCGAGCCAGAGGCCGAACAGCATGGCCGGCACGAAGACGAGGGTGCCGGGCGCGAGCAGCGGCAGCGCCGTCAGCGCCGGCCCCGGGCAATAGCCGCCGATGCCCCAGCCGATGCCGAACACCGTCGCGCCGAGCAGCAGCGGGCGGTCGATGGCCGCGCTCGTCGGGATCTCGAATTTCGGCTCGAGCGCCGGCTTCGGCTGCCGCCAGGCGAGCCGGTAGCCGAAGAAGGTGGTCGCCGCGGCACCCGCCATCACGAAGGCGAGGCTGGGATCCCAGGCACCGGCGAGGTCGAGGAAGTTCAGGACCTTCGCCGGGTTCGCCATACCGGAGATCACGAGGCCGAGGCCGAAGACGAGACCGGAGAGAAAGCCGAACAGGGTGCGCATCAGAAGCCTCCCAGGACGTGCCGCAGGACGAAGACGGTGGCGAATGCCGCGGCCATGAAGGTCAGCACCGCCACGAGCGAGCGCACCGACAGCCGCGCCAGCCCGCAGACGCCGTGGCCCGAGGTGCAGCCCGAGCCGATCGCGGTGCCGATGCCGACGAGAAGGCCCGCGATCGCCATGCCGAGGAGGTTGTCCGGGACGGTCTGCTCGACCGGGGCGCCGACCAGCGCCATCGCAAGCGGCGCGGCGAAGAGCCCGAGCACGAAGGCCACGCGCCAGCCCGCGTCGCCCGGCGCGCCCGCGGTCGGGAGGACGAGGCCGAGGACGCCCTTGGTGATCCCGGAGATCCCGGCGATCCGTCCGAAGAGCGCCATGACCATCACGGCGCTGATCCCGATCAGCACGCCGCCCAGGAGCGACGCCAGAGGTGTGAATTCGGTCAGGGTGTATGGGCCCATGCTCTCTCTCCGCTGGCTGCCGACGGCAT
>SKOX01000329.1 GCA_007119835.1 Paracoccaceae bacterium | reverse complement strand
GCGCGGCGACGCGCCCTGGCCCGGGATGGAGGGCAAGGTCTTCTACGTCTGGTTCGATGCCCCGATCGAGTATATCGCTGCGACCGCGGAATGGACCGACGCACATGGCCTGGGCGACGCGGCGTGGGAGCGCTGGTGGCGGACGGACAAGGGCGCGGACGACGTGGCTTACGTCCAGTTCATGGGCAAGGACAACGTGCCCTTCCACACCCTGAGCTTTCCCGCGACGATCCTCGGCGCAAACTACGACGGGGCCGAGCCCTGGAAGCTCGTCGACTACATCAAGAGCTTCAACTACCTCAACTACGAGGGCGGCAAGTTCTCGACGAGCCAGGGGCGCGGGGTCTTCATGGACCAGGCCCTCGACATCCTGCCCCCGGACTACTGGCGGTGGTGGCTGATGGCGAACTGCCCCGAGAGCGGGGACGCGAACTTCACCTGGGAAGGCTTCCAGGCGGGCGTCAACAAGGACCTCGCCGACGTGCTCGGCAACTTCGTCAGCCGCGTCACCAAGTTCTGCCGCGGCCGCTTCGGCGAGGCGGTGCCCGAGGGCGGCGCCTACGGACCGGAGGAGGCGGCGGTGACCGAGGCGATCGGGCGGCGCACGGCGGCGCTGACCGCCCACCTCGAGGCGATCGAGCTGAGGAAGGCGGCGCAGGAGCTGCGCGCCATCTGGGTCGAGGGCAACGAATACCTCCAGGCCGCAGCACCCTGGGCCGCTATCAAGACCGATCCCGCCCGCGCCGCTGCCGTGACGCGCTTCGCCCTCAATCTCGCGGCACTCTACGCCACCCTGAGCCGACCCTTCCTGCCGGACGCGAGCGACGCGATCCGTGGCGCCCTGCGGCTCGGAGAGGCACCCTGGCCAGAGGACGTCTCGCGCGCGCTCGAGACACTCGCGCCCGGCCACGCCTTCGAGACCCCCGGCGTTCTCTTCGCCAAGATCAAGGACGCGCGGCGCGAGGAATGGGAGGTCCGCTTCTCCGGCGGCTGATCCCTCGAGAGCCGTGGAGGGAACACCGTCCGCCCGCCGGCGTAATAGCCGGGAGGAGCAGACATGATCCCGATCAGAGACCACAATCCGTCGCAGATCACACCGTTCGTCACCTACGGCCTCATCCTCATCAACGTGGCGGTGTTCCTGCTGTACCTGCCGCTGGCGGGCGACCCGGAGGCGCTGGCCGCCTTCGTCGAGCGCTGGGCGGTGGTGCCGGCGGAGGTGACCGAGGGCGAGCGGCTCGAGACCTTCATCACCCACATGTTCCTGCATGCGGGCCTGCTGCATCTCGCGGTCAACATGCTCTTCCTGTCGATCTTCGGCAACAACATGGAGGAAGCCTTCGGCCGCATCGGCTTCCTGGGCCTGTACTTCGTCTCGGGCATCGCGGCCGCGCTCGCCCAGATCGCGCTCGCGCCGGACTCCACCATCCCGATGATCGGCGCCTCGGGCGCCGTGGCCGGCGTGCTCGGCGGGTACCTGCTGCTGTTTCCGCGGGCATGGGTCGACCTGCTCGTCTGGCCGTTGGTGCTCAGCGCGCCGGCTTGGCTGGTGCTCGGCCTGTGGTTCGCCCTGCAGGTCTTCGGCGGCCTCGCCACGATGGGCGAGGACGGCGGCGGCGTCGCCTTCGCGGCCCACGCCGGCGGCTTCGTCATGGGCCTCCTGCTCACCGTGCCGATCTGGCTGAGCCGTGGCGGGGCCAAGTGGTGGGAACAGAGCCAGGGGCGCCCGCAGAACCCGTCGACGGCCGAGCGGAAGCGGGACTGACCGCCAAAGCCCTGCGCGCCATCGAGCCCGTCCGGACGCCTGCCCCGCGCTGGCTGGGCCCCGATGGCGCTTTGCCCCATGGCGGCGGTGGCCCCGGCACGGTAGCCTCGCGCCAGGAGCGAAGCCATGATCCCGATCCGCGACCACAATCCGTCCAGCAAGACGCCCTTCGTGACCTACGCGCTGATCGCGGCGAATGTCGGCGCCTTCTTCATGTACGCCGGGTACCTGGCGGACCCGCGCCTTTTCGTGACCTTCCTGGACGAGTACGCCCTGATCCCGGCGCGGCTCGCCGAGGGCGAGGGCTACGAGACGCTTCTGACCTCGATGTTCATCCATGCCGGGCTGCTGCATCTCGGCGGCAACATGCTGTTCCTGTGGATCTTCGGGGACAACATGGAGGAGGCCTTCGGGCATCTGGGCTTCCTGCTCTTCTACCTGGCGGCCGGCGTGGCGGCGGCGTTCGCGCAGATCGCGATGGACCCCCAGTCGACCGTGCCGATGGTCGGGGCATCGGGCGCGGTGGCAGGCGTCCTCGGCGGCTACCTCCTGATGTTCCCGAAGGCGCGGGTGGACATCCTGGTGATCTTCATCCTGTTCGTCGGGCTCGTGGCGCTGCCCGCCTGGCTCGTGCTCGGCGTCTGGTTCGCGATCCAGCTCGCCGGCAGCGCCGCACAGTACGGCACCGAGGGCGGCGGTGTGGCCTTCGCCGCCCATGCCGGCGGCTTTGTCGCCGGGCTCGCGCTCACGATCCCGCTCTGGCTCGCACGCGGAGGCCCCGGCTGGTGGCGGTCCTGCGGCGGGCGCCCGCCGAACCCGCCGACGAAGGTCGTCGAGCGGATGTCGACGATCCCGCGGGCCGGGCGGCGGCGATAGCGGCCGCCCGGCGCCATCAGCGCGATCAGCGGCCTGCGATGGCCGCGATCTCCACGAGCACGTCGCGCGGCAGGCGCGCGACCTCGACGGTGGCGCGCGCGGGCGGATCGGTCTCGAAATAGGTGGCGTAGACCTCGTTCATCGCCGGGAAGTCGTTGAGGTCTGCGAGAAACACCGTCGTCGAGAGCACGTTCTCCATACCGAGGCCCGCCTCTTCGAGCACGGCCTTCAGGTTGTCGAGCACGAGGGTGGTCTGCTCCTCGATCGTGCCGTGGACCACCTCGTTCGTCTCGGGATCGATGGCGATCTGGCCGGCGAGGAAGACGAGATCGCCATAGCCGATGGCCTGGCTGTAGGGGCCGATCGCGGCCGGCGCGTTCTCGGTGTCGATCACCTCCTTCTCGGCCGCCACCGCCGGCAGCGCGAGCGCCGCCGAAAGCAGCGCCGCAGCAAATGTCCGGTGCCTGGTCATCAAAGGGTCCTCCTCCGTTGGTGTCCGGGGAGCATGACAAGCGGCAGCGGCCGCATCAATGGGGAAGCTAGCGGGAAGCTGCGAAGCTGACGCCGCGGCGGCCGGCGAGGTCGGTGACGTACTGCCAGGCGACGCGGCCGGAGCGGGAGCCGCGGGTCTGCTGCCACTCGATCGCCTCGGCGCGGAGCGTCTCG
>SKOX01000373.1 GCA_007119835.1 Paracoccaceae bacterium | reverse complement strand
GCCCGGCCCGGAGCCGCCGTTCGCCGACCGCTGAATGCGGCGCTGCAACATCTCGTTAGCCGACATCCGACCCGTCCTTCTCGGGCTGGAGCGCGGCACGGCTTTCTGGGCGGCTGGCGCTGTCTTGGGCGAACGCGCCGCATCCGGTCAAGGCGGTGTGTTGAGCCCCGGAGGATCGCGCATGCGAAGGCCAATCCGCCCCCTCAATGAACCCCGCCATCAACCGCCCCCGGCTGCCACCATCTCCGCGCTCTAAGCACCTTCTTCTTGCACAGCCGCTACGAGACTACACGGCTGCGGCAAGACTGCCCGTCGGCAGGATGGGCCGGAAAGACGAGCATCCCCAGATTGGGGTCGAGGCCAGCGACGCTACCCGAAGGGCCGGCGCGCTCGGCAGCGGCCAGCGTCAACGCGCCGGTGCCGCATGCGATGTCGAGGACGCGGTCGCCGGGGCGGATGCGGGCGGTCTCCGCGACGACCGGGCCCCAGCGGGCGAAGAGGGCGGGGACGAAGGCGCGGTCGTAGATCTCTGCCGGCCCGGCGGTGCGGTCGGGGGCGGTGGTGGTCATGCTCGGTCTCCTTCCGGTTCGGGCCGCGGGGCGGCCCGGCTGGATTGCGGCTTGCTCCGAGAGTAGGGTCGGGCATGGGTGACGCCCATGACCGCGCGTCCGGACCGCTTGCCCCGCCGTCGGAATTCTCCGGGGGCGGCGACCCGCTGTCGGACGCGCTCGCGGAGGTGCGTCTCACGGGCGCGCTCTTCTTCCTGATCGAGGCGAGCGAGCCCTGGGGCGTCGAGGTGCCTGAGGCGGCTTCTTATCGCGAGCGCGTGCTGCCGGGGGCGCAGCATGTCGTCTCCTTCGACGCCGTGCTCGAGGGCGGAGGCTGGGTCGAGTTCGAGGGGGCGGAGCCGGTACACTTCGAGGCGGGCGACGTCCTCGTCTTCGCGCAGGCGCCGCCGCACCGGCTGGTGAGCACGCCCGGCGGGCGCGTCGAATACGACCGCGCGGCGACTGCCGCCTTTCTATCCGAGATGGCGCGCGGGCGGCTGCCCTTCGCGACGCGCGAAGGCGGCGGGGGGAGGCTCACGCGCTACGTCTGCGGCCATCTCGGTTGCGATGTCCGTCCGTTCAACCCGCTCCTGGCCGCGCTGCCGCCCTTCCTGCACCTGAGGCGCGGCGCGGACGGGTCGGGGCTTCTGGACCGGCTGATCGAGCTCACGCTGGCGGAGG
Organism: Paracoccaceae bacterium; assembly: GCA_007119835.1. GTDB lineage: Bacteria > Pseudomonadota > Alphaproteobacteria > Rhodobacterales > Rhodobacteraceae > Amaricoccus. Next base: position 2,108 of record SKOX01000373.1, on the reverse strand, counting down.
CGGCGACGGAGCGGCCCGGCGGGCGAAGCATCCGGTTGCGCCTTGCCGAACTCGCCTTCGTCGAGGTGGTTCGCCGCCACATGGCGGCGATGGCGCCGGAGGCGACCGGCTGGCTCGCCGGCCTGCGCGACCCGGTGGCGGGGCGAGCGCTCGCGCTCCTGCACGGGCGGCCGGCGGAGGACTGGACGCTCGAGGCGCTCGCCAAGGAAGCCGCGGTGTCGCGCAGCGTGCTCGCCGAGCGGTTCGCGCATCTCGTCGGTTGCCCGCCGCTCAAATACCTCGCGCGGTGGCGAATGCAGATCGCGGCGCGGATGCTTCGCAACGGCGCCCCCGTGGCGAAGGTGGCGGGCGCCGTCGGCTATGCCTCCGAGGCGGCCTTCAGCCGCGCCTTCAAGCGCGAGACCGGCGTCGCGCCCGCCGCCTGGCGGTCAGGCGCCGGATGATGCGCCCCCTCCTATTCCGGCGCCGTGTCCAGCGGCCGGAGGATGGTGGCGAGAATGTAGGCGGCCCGCTCGCGCCCCTGCTCGGCGCCGGCGTCGATGGCAAAACGGAAGTGGTAGCCGTTGTAGAGCCGAGACAGGCCGCAATCCTCCGCCGCTTCGTGGATGGTGTCGTAGGATCGCGTCGCCGGCCCCTCATCCGGCGCGGTCGCGGAGTCCATCGTGAAGGCGATGTCAGCCGTGCCGAACGCGTCCTCGAAGATCGCCGCCGCCCCGTGGCAGGCCTGGGCATGGGCGGACGGATAGTCCGGGAAGGGCAGCGTCACCATCTCGGGCTGCCAGTCGGGATCGGACGTGGTGGCGTCGTTGCCGTCCTCGTCTGCCGCGCGAATCGCCGTGACGGGGCGCCAGAAAGCATAGTGGTACTTCGCTTCGAAGTTCGTCACATAGCCGTCGAAATTGTCGACGTGGAGGAGCGCGAAGAGCCGCGCCGCGTCCCACTTGTCGAGATCGCGCTCCTCGACGAGATTGCGGGCGAGGCGGCTGCACCAGGATTCGCAAAACTCGGCCCACCAATAGGCGATGTGGGTCTGGTCGGGCGTGCGCTCCTCGCTGTCGCGCGCGCCGAGCGCCTTAACTTCGTTCAGGTCATCCGCATAGGCCTCGCTGTCGAGTGCGGGCGGCGGCGGGACGCGGAACTGGTCGGCCGAGCGCATCGCGAAGGGCTCGGCATGCGGCACCTCCATATAGGCGGCGAAGTCGTGGGGCTCGGTGAACCGGTAGATGCCGGGCGCGGCGCTCTCCGGCGCGTAGGGATCGACCTCCGCGTCGAACGCGTCGCCTTCGCGAGCTTCGACGATCGCGGCGGCAGCATCGGCGCCGAGGGCAAGGCCGCGCTCGATGTCTGCGTCGTCGGGGGCGTCCTCGAGCAGACGCGCATGTAGGGCGGCGAAGCGATCGGCATGGTCGGGATAGGCGGCAACCGCGACGTCGTGCGCCGCCTGCGAGGCCGCCGCGATCGGGTGGGCGTCGGTTCGACTGGCGTCGAGGACATAGGCCTCGTACCGCGCCTCGATCGCGTTCAGCGCGTCGTGCATGGCGAGGTGCGTCATCGCGAGGGTGCGGTGGCCGAGCAGGGTGGCCCACTGGTCGACCTCGTAGGCCGTCTCGACGAGCGTCTCGTTCCAGGCGGTGACGACCTCGGCCTCGTGCAAGGCCTCGGCGGCCGCAGGTGTCGCCGCGGCGGCGAGCAGGCCGGCCAGGACCGAAGGCAAGGCCAGACGGCCCGTCTTTCGCGCGGAGGGTTCGCTCAGGTGCGGTCTCATGTCGTCGTCTCCCGTGTTCTGCGCCAGGGGCGCTGAGCGGTCGCGTCGCCACTAGGTGGGAAGGCGGCCCGCCTGCCGGAATGACCGCGCGTCCGGCAAGCCTGCCCGAGCGTCCGAGGACGACCCGGATATTGGCGCCGGTTAGCTCGCTTCGGCGCTGACGCCGGACGCTTGCCGGCAGAAGCACGAGGCGCGGATTGGTTTTTCGGCACGTGCCGCGGCGCGGTCGAGCTGCAGCTTGACGTGCCGCGCCTCGACGGTCTCGCCGCGCCGCGTCAGGCATTCGTGCAGCCCGTGCAGGCTCCAGACGTTCTGGGGATGATGGCAGGCGCGGCTCAGGCTG
>SKOX01000354.1 GCA_007119835.1 Paracoccaceae bacterium | reverse complement strand
GCTGATCGAAAAGAACGGCCACCTCAGCCCGCACGCCATGCGCCGACAGCACAACCTTGCGACCATCCCAATGGCCGCGTAACGCAACCGAGTGTCCAAGGAACCGGGTCCGGTTCACAGCGAGCGCTGGCTCATCCATTCGCCGATGTTCGCGAGCAGGCGCTCGTCGGTCTGGCGGCGCTTTCAAGCGGACCGCTACCCGGCGACCTGCTTGTCCTCGCTACGGACAAGGGTCACCGCGTGAAAAGGAGGCTGGTGCAGGTGCTGAGTGAGCGACGCCATCCCGAGCACCTTGCCACGTTGCTGGCGCTCGCAGCCGACACCTGGAGCAACAGCCGGCGACAGTACGATGAGGAGCCATCGTTTCCAATCGCACAGGGAGCTGCGAAAGCTTTGATGGAGGAGCCAATACTGGGGGATGACCTGCACGGTGCGTTCTCTGAAATCATCGAAGATACAGCGGACACGGGCGTAAAGCTGAAGCTCATGCAAGCACTCGTGCGCAATGGAACTGACCTGGCTCGCAAGAAGATTCTTAGACTTGCGCTCAAGACGGGGAGGCCGCCCCTTCATCGGCTTGCCGCGACGGCATTGTTGCTCGAGTACGCCTCTCTGAGTGAGCCGTTTATCTCTGCGGTCAGTGACGAGCACTTGCGGCTGCAAGCCGCGCCTGTCGCCTGCCAGCTGACTCTGCTGGTTGGGGCATGCGCCACGCCGGCCCGCGTCATCGAAGCGGCCAAGGCCCTTGCGGTCAACCCCGACAGGCGCGCGCTGCTGGTGCTGCTTTCGCTGGCCGCCTCTTTCCGGGACGAGGGCTTGGCAGCGCAAGTCCGGCAGTTCCTTCCAGACCCTCTTGCACCGGCGGTAGCCGACGCCATCGCTGAAACGCGCCTTTTAAAGTCTGACGCGCTGGATGAGGTTGGCGACGTGCGGGTAGTGGCGGCAATCAAAATGACGGCCTCTGTTCTTTTCGAGGAGCCAAAGAAGCAGACGGCATTTTCATCCGCGTTCTCTACTCGGCTTCGAAAGCGAGCAAAGAAGAAGGCGGCAGCTGAAGGCAAAGACCATTAAGCAATCGCAGCACCGGTTCTTCGGTGCCCGGCTCAGGGACCGTATAGCCGCGGGAACAGGAAGACAAAGGCGATACGCCCGCGCCAGAGCGGCGTCAGCGGCTCCTCGATCACCCCCAGCCGCTCGTAGGCGTGTATAAAGCGGTCCGCGCCGGTGAGGATGCCGACATGCTTGGCGATGGCGAGCGGCGCCATCCGGAAGAGCAGCAGTGCGCCGGGACCGGCCTCGGCCGGTTCCAGCTCGATCATTACGGCCCGAGCGCCCTCGGCAAGAACCTCGCGCGGCCCCGCCTCTCCCCAGTCCCGGCTGTATGGCGGGATGGAGAAGGGCTCGGGCCCCACCACCTCGCGCCAGACGCCACGTACAACCCCCAGGCAGTCGCAGCCGACACCGCGGACGCTGGCCTGATCATGGTACGGCGTGCCGACCCAGCGGCGGGCGCTCGCCACCACCTTCGCCGGGTCCGCTGCAGTCACAGCACCGCCCCCTCGTGTGCACCGTCGCGGCTCGCGTAGCGGATCACCGCGTCCTGCCCGGGGATGTGCGGGAAGCCGCGGAAGTTGGCGACGTTCGCGAACTTCGCCCGGCACGTCTCCAGCCGCTTGTCGCAGCCGGCGCGGATGACGAAGCTATCACCGATCGCCATGAACCGCACCGGCGCCTCGAGGAGCGAGACCATGACTTCATCGCCCTCCCGCGCGTGACCCGCCACCTCCGCGCGGCGGCCGGCGTTCGCACCGGAGGTCCAAGTCAGCGTCCCGAGGGTGAACCAGCCGCTCGCGAAGCCGCCGAGGCCGGCGGCAACGAAGGCGCGGTCGCGGATGGTCGCCATCACGGTGCCGTTGCCCCTGTGGCTCGGGTCCTCCAGATCCACGCCGCACCGAGCGTCGCCGAGCTGGGCGTCGCAGGTTGCCTGGAACGTCCGCCCTACGGTCTGCCCGAGGACGTGCGCGAGCGAACGGACCTCGGCAACGAAGGCGAACCGCCCGCGCCGGATCTGGCCGATGGCGCCGCGGCGCAGGAGCACCCGCTGGCTCGTGTCGGACCAGTTGACCCGCCAGACCTCGACCTCGGCATTGTCCCAGCGGCCGTCGAGGATGTCGGTCTCGGTGATGCGGTCCGAGCGCAGCACGCCCTCGGCATCCTGCGCGTCGACCGACAGGTCGCTGCTCGAGCGCAGCTCCGAGGCGGCGAAGCCGCTCTCGGGCTCGAACGTCGTGCCGTCGAAGACGAGCGGCAGGTCGTGGTCGGTGAAGCCGAAGGTCACGCCGTCCGAGCGCGCGATCCGCCAGCACCAGGCGAGCGTGGTAGTGCCCTCGTCGAGATGGGCCTGCAGGCCCGGAGCGAGCGCCTTCATCGCGGATCCCGGAAGCCGCGCTCCAGCCGGTCGCGCAGGCCGATGAGGCCGAGCCCGAGGGTGATTAGCGTGATCGGCGCGGCGTCGCCCGTGCCCGCAAGCAGCGCAACAAGGCGGGCGAGATCAGCGAGCGGGCCGCTCTCGGGCAGCAGCAGCGCGCCGGTGCCGGTGGCGACGGCGAGCAGACCCGCCCACCAGGTCAACGAGGTCGGACGAATGTAGCGCATAAATCAGGCCCTCCGGAGAATTTGGGAGAAGAGCGCGGCGAGCCGGGCGAGCCAGCTCGGAAAGTCGGCGGGTCCGAGAGCCGTGGGAGCGACTGGTTCGGCTCGGGGCGGCTCTGGCCGCAAGAGCTGCAGCGCCTCGCCCTCCGTCAGGCGCCGCAGGGTCTTCGAGAAGTCCACCCGCCCACCGGCATCGACTGTCCAGACCGGCAGCGTGCCGCTCGGGTAGCGGCAGTGACGAAAGAGGTCGCGCTCGGCCTCACCGCGCGGCCGCAGAGCAGCCGGCTTCAGCCAGTTCATGAAGGCGTCGGCTGCCGCGGCCCGGTTGCCGGCGTTGAGCGCCTTCGTCAGTGTCGCCCGCGCGATGCCGCCGGTGTTGTAGTGGAACGATACCAGCGCATCGAACTCGTGCTGCTCGAGCGGCACCGACACGGCGCGCAGGACCTCGGCTTCGTAGCGAGCGAGATCGATGCGGAAGACGCGGAAGGCCTCGCGGATGCCGGCATCAAGATCGGCCAGCATGCCGCGTGCCATCAGGGCTGGGTCGGGCGGCCCGGCGGCCGCCGTGTCAGGGCAATCGCTTGAAGTGACAGAAGGTGGATTTCCGGAGGGAGTTTCGTGTGAATCTATGGGGGCCTCGGCAACGCGAGGTGCTCCATGGCCAGCCCGTCCCTTCTTGACCACTTCTC
>SKOX01000079.1 GCA_007119835.1 Paracoccaceae bacterium | reverse complement strand
GCATGTCGCTCCCTTTCCCGCTGCTCCGCAGGCGCAAAGCGCAAGGGGCGGGCCTGGTTCCGCGCCGCGCCGCCGCCAGGCGCCGCGCGATTCCCTTTCGTCGGAAACCGAAGCGAAAAAGGGGACTTGCCATCGGCGGGTGGCCGGATAATTCTGGCCCGATGCGAACGACCGCCGAGGTTACGCCCTTTCCCTCCCAGCCCGACCGGGTGAGTTTCAACCGCGCGGAGCTCTCCGTGATCCTGAGCCTTTACGGGCGGATGGTCGCGGCGGGGCTGTGGCGCGACTACGGCATCTCGATGCTGCGCGAGGTCGCGGTCTTCTCGGTGTTCCGCCATTCGGCCGAGCACCCGCTCTACCGGATCGAGAAGCGGCCGCGGCTCGCCGGGCGGCAGGGGCAGTACGCCGTCGTCGGCATGGACGGCCGGATCCTCAAGCGTGGCCACGAGCTCGCGCAGGTGCTCCGCCCGCTCGAGGCGAAGCTGATCCGCCTGGTCTGAGCCGGCGGCGCGCGCAGCCGGGGAAATCCGCTCAGCTGCCGAGGCGGCCGGAACCTTTGCCGCAGGGTCGCCATTGTCCTGCCATCAGACAATGGAGACCAATATGCCCATCATTCTATGGCTTCTCGGGGTGCCGCTCACCCTGATCATTCTGCTGCTGCTCCTTGGGGTCCTCTGACGTCCGAACGACAGCATCGACAAGAGAAAAGGCCCGGATCCTGCCAAGGATCCGGGCCTTTCGCCGTATGGCGCCCCGTGAGCGCGCCTATTCGGCGGTGAGCAGCGGCGGCCGCTTCGAGGTGAGGCGCGGCGCGCCTGCGGGCTCGATGACGAGCTGCAGTTCGCCGTCCGTGACCTTGACGTGCACGACGCCGCCCTTGGCGAGCCGGCCGAAGAGCAGCTCCTCGGCGAGCGGTTTTTTGATGTTCTCCTGGATCACCCGGCCGAGCGGGCGGGCGCCCATCTTCTCGTCGTAGCCCTTGTCGGCCAGCCACTCGGCCGCTTCGCGCGTGAGCTCGATCTGGACGTTGCGGTCCATCAGCTGCGCCTCGAGCTGGGTCACGAACTTGTCGACGACCTGGAGGATGACCTCCTTCGGCAGGCCGCCGAACGAGATCACCGCGTCGAGCCGGTTGCGGAACTCCGGCGTGAACATCCGCTCGACCGCGGCGGTGTCCTCGCCCTCGCGCCTCGCCCGGCCGAAGCCGAGCGCCTCGCGCGCCTGCTCCTGCGCGCCGGCGTTCGAGGTCATGATCAGGACCACGTTGCGGAAGTCCACCGTCCGGCCGTTGTGGTCGGTCAGCTTGCCGTGGTCCATCACCTGCAGCAGGATGTTGTAGACATCCGGATGCGCCTTCTCGATCTCGTCGAGCAGCAGCACGCTGTGCGGGTGCTGGTCGACGCCGTCGGTCAGCAGGCCGCCCTGGTCGAAGCCGACATAGCCCGGCGGCGCGCCGATCAGCCGGCTGACGGTGTGCTTCTCCATGTATTCCGACATGTCGAAGCGCAGCAGCTCGACGCCGAGGGTGTTGGCGAGCTGGCGGGCCACCTCGGTCTTGCCGACGCCGGTCGGGCCGGTGAACAGGTAGTTGCCGATCGGCTTCTCCGGCTCGCGCAGGCCGGCGCGGGCGAGCTTGATCGCCGAGGCGAGCGCGCCGATGGCGGCGTCCTGGCCGAAGACGACGCGCTTCAGGGTGGCGTCGAGGTCCTTCAGCACCTCGGCGTCGTCCTTGGAGACGTTCTTCGGCGGGATGCGCGCGATCTTCGCCACCACGCCCTCGATCTCCTTCGAGGTGATGGTCTTGCGCCGCTTGCTCTCGGGCAGGAGGTGCTGCGCCGCGCCCGCCTCGTCGATCACGTCGATCGCCTTGTCGGGCAGCTTGCGGTCGTGGATGTAGCGCGCCGACAGGTCGACCGCCGTGCGGATCGCGTCCGCGGTGTAGCGGATGTCGTGGTGCTCCTCGAAATACGGCTTGAGGCCCTTGAGGATCTTGAAGGCGTCCTCGATCGACGGCTCGTTGACGTCGATCTTCTGGAACCGCCGCGCCAGCGCCCGGTCCTTCTCGAAGTGCTGGCGGAACTCCTTGTAGGTCGTCGAGCCCATGCAGCGCAGGTTACCCGACTGCAGCGCCGGCTTGAGCAGGTTCGAGGCGTCCATCGCGCCGCCCGAGGTGGCACCGGCGCCGATCACCGTGTGGATCTCGTCGATGAACAGGATCGCGTTCGGGTGGTTCTCGAGTTCCTTCATCACGGCCTTCAGCCGCTCCTCGAAGTCGCCCCGGTAGCGCGTGCCGGCGAGCAGCGCGCCCATGTCGAGCGAGAAGATCGTGGTCTCGGCCAGCACCTCCGGGGTGTCGCCGTCGACAATCTTCTTCGCCAGGCCTTCGGCGATCGCGGTCTTGCCGACGCCCGGGTCGCCCACGAGCAGCGGGTTGTTCTTGCGCCGGCGGCAGAGCACCTGGATGCAACGCTCGACCTCGAGCTCGCGCCCGATCAGCGGGTCGACATCGCCCTTCCGGGACTTCTCGTTGAGGTCGATGCAGTACTTCTGCAAGGCGGTCTCCTCGCCCTCCTTCTGGGGCTGCTGGGCCTGCCCGCGGGTCTGCTCGGGCTGGTCCGCTCCCTTAACGGGCCGAGCCTCGCCGTAGTTCGGGTCCTTGGCTACGCCGTGGCTAATATAGTTGACCGCGTCGTAGCGGGTCATGTCCTGCTCCTGCAGGAAGTAGGCGGCGTGGCTCTCGCGCTCGGCGAAGATCGCGACGAGGACGTTGGCGCCGGTCACCTCCTGGCGGCCCGAGGACTGGACGTGGATCGCGGCGCGCTGGATCACCCGCTGGAAGCCGGTCGTGGGCGCCGCCTCCGAGCCGTCGATGTCCGAGACGAGCGCGTCGAGCTCCTCGTCGAGGAATGTCGTGATGTTCTTGCGAAGCTTCTCCAGATCGACTCCACAGGCCTTCATGACCTTGGACGCGTCCGGCTCGTCGAGCAGAGAGAGGAGCAGGTGTTCCAGCGTCGCCAGTTCATGCTTGCGCGCGTTGGCCTGCGCGAGGGCGGCGTGGATTGCGGCCTCGAGAGTGCTCGTGAATGAGGGCATGTCCGCGTCCTTCCAGTCAGATCGCGCCGGTGGACCCGGCGCGGGCGAGGGGTGTCATCAGCGTTACCCCGCCTCCCGTTAAACTTCGGTTTTATGCATCTTCCTTCAAGGGCGATTTTGCTTCACCTGCCCCGGAGATCGAAAAAAAAGCGTGATGATCGGGGCGGACGGCCGCTGCGGAAAAAACAGGCGCCGCGCGAGGCATGACCGGCCGCGGCCCCGCGTCTCGCGCGCCGCCAGCGCGGCAG
>SKOX01000157.1 GCA_007119835.1 Paracoccaceae bacterium | reverse complement strand
TCGCTGCCTGAACGTGCGGCGCGGACCTGCCGGTCCCTCGCCCCATCCACCAACACCAATCAGCAGCCAACCGCATCGGGAAACCATCCCTGCAGCCACTGTTCTTCAGCGACCTGTTAGTCCGCGCCGCGGCGGAGACGAACTCGTGTCATTGATCGATGCTCCGATCGGGAGCGGGCAGCCTTCACGCCGTGGTCCGCGGGTCCGGATTGTCCGGCATGCAGGCGGCACGGCGGCACAGTCTCTTTCAAGAAAAACTGGAATCGATATGGTGTGTGGGATTCGCGAGTTCAATGAAAAGGAGAATATATTATTGTCAGTTTTAAGGGAGCCTTGTTTAAGAGCGCCGCGAAAGCCAAATACTTTTTATCTAATATGTTTGCCCGGAAGGAGACGTGGTGCAGACCCCTGAATGGCTGAAGCCCGCACTTTACGGAGCACTGGCTGGTGCGGCGGCCCTTGCGATCGCGGGGTTTTCCTGGGGCGGGTGGGTCACCGGCGGCAAGGCGGAGCAGATCGCTTCGGAGCGGGCGCGCATCGAAGTGGTCGCGGCGCTGGTGCCCGTCTGTCTCGAACAGTCCAACCAGGACCCCGTCAGCGCCACCACGCTGGCGTCGCTGATGGAGGCGAGACCGCATCAGCGCGATCGTATTGTCATGGATGCCGGTTGGGCGACCATGCCCGGCGGCGAAGCCCCGAACAGCGCCGTCGCCCGCGCCTGCATGCAGGAGCTGGCGGCGCGGTTCTGACGAGATCCTTGTCTACGTGTTTCTCGCCGCGCCTCACCCTTCAATCAGGAGACTGAAATGATCGCCAATCGCGCCTTTGAACCCGCAGGCTCGCCGGGCTCCCTGCCCAAGGGCGACCCTCTGGCCCGACAGATGGACGCCATGATCGACGAAGGCGGAGGGGAAGGACCGACAAAAGCGACGCAGGGCCCGATCCCCAGCGCAAACGGCACGCTTGGTGCGATGGCGGATGCTGGCGGCGAGGCGATGCGCAGCATGGCTATGGATCCGGTCTCGGCAACGCGCCAGACGTTCGGCATGGTGCGCCGCCACCCCTACATCACGGCATTGATTCTGCTCCTGTTCGGAGCGGCCATCGCCGGACTCTCTCGGAGTTGAACCATCATAGATCAGCGCGACTGGCGCTCTTGCTTCGGTAGTCCGGCAGGCGATCGACGCCCACCGGCTCCGGGCACTTCCCTCAACTCTGGTGAACGAGGCACGAGATGCTTGTCAAAGAAGTCATGAAGAAAGCCATTTGCATCGTTCCCGAGGAAACGTTGGAAGCGGTCGCGTTGAGGATGAAGAAATTCAACGTCGGGTCCCTGCTGGTTTGCGAGCAGGATAAAGTCATCGGGATCATCACCGATCGCGATGTCCTGATGCGAGGCACCGCGAGCAGGCGGAATCCCGGCCAGACGAAGGTGCGGGAGGTGATGTCGTCTGCGCCCCTGTGCTGCAACGAGGGGGACGCCGTCGAGCAGGTTGTGGCGATCATGACGGAAAATCACGTCCACCGCCTGCCGGTCCTGGACGGCGAAAAGAACCTTGTCGGGATCGTGTCGCTCAGCGACCTCGGCGCCAGCGCATCGCACAGCGCCCCCTACGAGGTCGTCTTCCACAAGACGATGGAGGACAGCTACGGTCGCTCGCATCGGGTCGAGCAGAGGCGGATCGTCATCGGACGGGCGCTGTCGAAGGCGGACGCCGTCACCGCCGCCATCAGGTCCATCGAAGAGAAGGAGCATACCGTCTGGGAGACCTTCGCCGATGGCTACGACGTGGTCGAGGTGCGGAGCGGTCAGGGCCAGGATCTCGAGACGACCGAGAGGACATCGGACAAGGAAGCGGTCCAAGGTTGATTGCGCCGAGACCGCAACGGTGGTCCATAGGCATCAGACCCGCGACGAGCGCGCGGAGCATGCGTAACAGTGACGGCAATACGACCCCACCCCTGAATGGGAGCAGAGAGTGTTGCATGAAGAGCCGCGGCACGACGACAAGGCGCAGGCGCCTAAACCCGTTCCTGTCGTAGCGCTCGGCGCGTCGGCGGGCGGCATCGAGGCGCTTGGCCAGTTCTTCGACGCGATGCCGCCTGACAGCGGACTGGCTTTTGTGGCGGTGCTTCATCTCGATCCGACCCACGAGAGCCAGCTTGCGCACATCCTGTCGCAGCGGACCGCAATGCCCGTGCTCGAGATAGAGGACGGCATGGAGATCGAGCCCAGCCGGGTCTACGTGATCGCGCCGAACGTTTCGCTTGAAGTGCGTGGCGGCCACCTTCGACTGAGCGAGCCGCAGGTGCCGCGTGGCCAGCGCCGTCCGGTAGACGTCCTGTTCGCGTCGCTCGCGGAGGAACGCCAGGAGCGCGCCCTCGCCATCATCCTCTCGGGCACCGGCAACAACGGTACCCACGGCCTGAAGGTGGTGAAGGGCGCGGGCGGCTGCGCGCTGGTGCAGGATCCGCGGACGGCGCGCTTCGACGGCATGCCGCGCAGCGCGATCGATGCGGGGCTCGCGGATTACGTGCTCGACCCCGGCGCCATGCCCGAGGTGCTCATGCGCCTCAGCCGGCACGGCTATTTCACCGATCCCGAAGGCATCGCGGGCAACGAGGGGGCGAAGGGCAAGGGGGTCGAGGCGATCATCACCCTGCTTCGGACGCGCGAGGGCCGCGATTTTCGCCAGTACAAGCGCGGCACGCTGGCGCGGCGCATCCACCGGCGCATGGGGCTGAAATCGATCGATGCAGTCGAGGAGTATGTCGAGCTCCTGAGGACTGATCCGGTCGAGGCGGCGACGCTCGCCCGCGACCTGACGATCACCGTCACCGGCTTTCTCCGCGATCCGGAGGCGTGGGAATCTCTGGTTGCCGGCGTGCTGGCGCCGCTCGCCGCCGAGCGCGACGATGGCGCGCCGGTCCGCATGTGGGTTGCGGGATGCGCCACGGGCGAGGAGGCATACACCCTCGCCATGCTGATGACGGAGCAGGCCGACGCGGCGGGGAAAGCCTTTAACCTGAAGATCTTCGCCACCGACAGCCAGGCGGAGAGCCTCAGGCTCGCCCGCGAGGGCGTCTATCCCGAGGCGGCCCTCGAAGCGCTTGGCGCCGAGCGGCGCCGGCGGTTCTTCACAAAGCTCGACGGCACCTACGAGGTCCAGAAGGCACTGCGCGAGCTGGTCGTCTTCGCCCCGCACGACCTCCTGCGCGATCCGCCATTCTCGCGGCTCGACATCGTCACCTGCCGCAACCTGATGATCTACCTGCAGCCGGAGGCGCAGAAGCGCACGATCCGCCTGATGCATTTCGCGCTGCGCGAGGGCGGCGCCCTC
>SKOX01000012.1 GCA_007119835.1 Paracoccaceae bacterium | reverse complement strand
CGGTCAGTCCGAAGAGCTCATGCAGCCGCACCGACACCGACGGCGCGCCCGAATAGTCGACGGGCAGCCGCGTGCCGGTCGGCGCCGCGATCGCCGCCGGCGCCTCGCGCTCGAGCGTCCGCGCCGCGTCCCGGTCGAGGCGGGCGGCGAGGATCGCGGCCATGTCGAGCCTCGCAAGATCGTCGGCCCGGACCGGACGCCGCTCGTGCTGCACCTTCTCTCGCCGGCGCAGCGCCCGGTGCAGACCACGTCCGACCTGCCGGGCTTCTGGGCCTCGTCCTACGCCGACGTGCGGCGCGACCTGCGCGGCCGCTACCCGCGCCATCCCTGGCCCGAGGACCCCGCCGCCGCCGAGCCGACCCGCCGCGCCAAGCCGCGGGGGCGCTGAGCCCAGGGGAAGCGCAGGCGCAGGCGCAGGCGCAGGCGCAGGAACAAAACCCCGCCCCGGCGGTTGCGAGAAACCGCCCCGGAGCGCCGCATGCCGCAGTTCGAGCTCACCACGATCGACCTCGTGATCGCCGGGCTCTACATCGCGCTGGTCATCGGCATCGGCATCTGGATCGGGCGGGCGCACAAGGACGCCGACAGCTTCCTGAGCGGCAAGGGCGCGGTCTGGCCGGTCATCGGCTTCTCGATGATGGCGGCCAACCTGTCGGGCACGTCCTATGTCGGGCTCGCCGGCGCGGGCTACAGCGACGGGATCGCGGTCTGGAACTACGAGTGGATCGCGACCATCGTGCTGGTGTTCTTCGCGCTCTTCATCCTGCCCTACTACATCCGCTCCAAGGTCAACACGATGCCGCAGTTCCTCGAGCGGCGCTACGACGGGCGGTCGAAGACGGTCTTCTCGATCTTCACGATCTTCACGGCGGTGCTGATCGACAGCGCGGGCGCGCTCTTCGCGGGGGCAATCACGCTGCAGCTGCTGTTTCCCGAGATGCCGCTCTGGACGCTGATCTCGGCGGTGGCGATCGCGGGCGGGATCTACGTCATCATCGGCGGGCTCCGGGCGGTGATGATCACCGACACGATCCAGGGCGTCCTCCTGCTCTCGGCGGGCACGTTCATCTTCTTCATGGTGTTCCGCGAGTTCGGCTGGGACTGGGGCGCGGTGCGCGAGGCCGCCCCGGAGGACGGCTGGACGATCGCCCCGCCCGCCGACGACGACTTCTTCCCCTGGCCGGGCATCTTCACCGGCGCCTTCTTCCTCGGCTTCTACTACTGGGTGGCGAACCACATGGTCGTCCAGAAGGTGCTGGCGGCCAGGAACGTCGACCACGGCCGCTGGGGCGCGATGTTCGCGGGCTTCATGCAGCTGCCGCTGCTGTTCATCCTGATCCTGCCGGGGCTGATGGGCCGCGAGATCTTCCCCGAGATCGAGGACGCCGACCAGATCTGGCCGGCGCTGGTCTTCGACTTCCTGCCCGTGGGCATCCGCGGCCTGATGCTTGCCGCGCTGATCGCCGCCCTGATGTCGACGCTCGACTCGGTGCTGAACGGTTCGGCCTCCCTCGTCGTCAACGACTTCGTCAAGGCGCGCCGCCCCGACATGTCGCAGAAGAAGATGCTGGGCCTCTCCCGCATCCTCGTCGGCGTCTTCATGATCGTGGCCGCGGTCTGGGCGCCGATGATCGCGACCTTCGGCGGGATCGTGGAATACTTCCAGTCCTTCCTCGGCCACATCACCATGCCGGTGGTCGTGGTCTTCGCCGGCGGGTTCTTCTGGGCGCGGCCGCCGCGGCACGCGGCGTTCTGGACCCTGCTCTTCGGCATCCCGGTCGGCGCGGCGGTCTTCGCGGGCGGCGAGGTCTTCGGGCTCTGGGAGCTGCAGTTCCTCTACTCGACGGGCCTGATGTTCCTCTTCAACCTGGCGATCTTCCTCGGCATCACCCTGACCTCCGAGCCGCCCGAGCTCGAGAACCGCAAGGAGGTCACCTTCAGCTTCGACCTGTGGCGCGACGAGAGCCGCGAGCTCGCCGAGAAGCCGTGGTACATGAACTATCGCTTCATGGCCGCGGCGATCCTCGTGGTCACGGCGGCGATGGTGGTCTACTTCATCTGAGCCCGGCGCTGTCGCAGGGCTTCGGGCAGGCAGAGGGTGCGGCAGGCTGTGCGGGTCGATGCGGCGGGGATGGGCAGGATCGCGGAGGCGGCGGCGCTCGACGCGCTCTCCCGCCGGCGCGTCGTCCTGCTCGGCGAGCGGCACGACAGCGCGGCCGACCATGCCTGGCAGGCGCGGGTCATCGAGGGCATCGCGGCACGGGTCGGCCGGGTCACGGTCGGCTTCGAGATGTTCCCGCGCCGGGCGCAACCGGCGCTCGACGCCTTCGCCGCCGGGCGCTGCGGGCTCGAGGCCTTCCTCGACGCGGCGCGGTGGCGCGAGGTCTGGGGCTTCGACCCTCGGCTCTACCGCGGGCTCTTCGAGCTCTGCCGCGACCGCGGGCTGGGCATGCTGGCGCTGAACGTCGACCGCCCGATCGTCCCGCTGGTGGGGCGCGAGGGCTGGGCCGCGCTGCCCGAGGCGGAGCGGGCATGGCTGAGCGAAGCCGCACCGGCGGCGCCCGCCTACCGGCGCTACCTCTTCGACGTGACCGGCGGCGCACGGCCCGACCGTGCTGCGAAGGCGCCCGACGCGCCCGAGTTCGACCGCTTCGTGCGTGCCCAGCAGGTGTGGGATCGGGCCTTCGCCTGCGCGATCGCGAATCACCTGGCGCAGTCGCCGGGCGAGCGCGTCGTCGGCCTCATCGGGCGCGGGCATCTCGAATACGGCTGGGGCACGCCGGCGCAGCTCGCGGATCTCGGCGTCGAGGGGGTCGCGGTGGCGCTGCCCAGCGATGCGCCAGCGAATGCCCGCCGGGTGGCCGAATTCATGTGGCCGGGCCCCTAGCGGACCTCTGCGGCTTGACCTAGCTCAAAGACGCAGCCCACACAGACTGGTCTGCGGGGACGGTCCGCAGTGTAATCGCGCAAGCCGCGCGATCCAATTTTTCGGAAGGGGAGCACACAATGGCTACTCGCAAGTCGCAGACGGCCGATTCCGACGTCGACACGCAGCGCGAAGCGGAGGCGAAGGAAGCCGCCGAGAAGGGCGTCGAGACGGTCGGAGAGGCCGCCGATACGACGGCCGCAGCCGTCGAGAAGGCCGCCGACAAGGGCACGGAGGTGGCCGAGGCGGGCGCCGAGGCCGGCGAGGAAGCGGTCGAGCAGGTTTCTTCGGCGTCGGACACGGCGATCGACAGCGTCGTCATCAGCCAGCAGCAGGCGGTGGAAACGGTGGAGGCTTCGAGCCAGGCGATGATGGAGGGCGTGACGCGCATGCAGCGCGAGATCGTCGACTTCGTCT
>SKOX01000176.1 GCA_007119835.1 Paracoccaceae bacterium | reverse complement strand
GCGGGCGAGCGCGAGCCCCCGTCGCCCCAGCCACTCGACAAGGCCGCCGAGCCCGAGCCAGCGGCGGAAGACGGCGACCGCAGCCGGCGACACGCGTTCGGGGGCGAACGGCTCCAGGCGCCCCTCGCGCCACCAGTGCACGGCCAGCACGAGCGCCGCGGCAGAAACCGCGGCGGACACGGCGAACTCCCAGAACGCCGGGGCGGGGGCGGCCGGCGCTTCGAGCTGCGCGCGCCACCAGCGGCCGGGCTCGCCGAAGCCGAACAGGGTCATCGCGACGGTTCCGGCGGTCAGCAACGCCATCGCCCCGACGACGAGCGGGATCCGCCGGGGGGCCCGGCGCGCGGGCGCCCCCGCCTCGAGCGGCACGCATTCCTCTGCCGCGGGCGATTCCGGCAGGCGCGGGGAAGACCAGACCAATAGGAGGATCCGGACGGCGTAGAGCGTGGTGACGGCGCTTGCCACCATCCCGAGAATGAAGAGCGGCCACGACCAGCCGAGCGCGGCGGCAAGGATGGCCTCCTTGAAGATCCACGCCGAGAGGGGCGGCAGGCCGGCAAGCGTCACCGCCCCGAGCGAGAACATCAGCCGGGTGCCGCGCAGCCCATGCGCCGCGCTGGCGATGCCCTGCAGGTCGGCTGTCCGCGCCCGGAGGAAAAGCGCGCTCGCGGACAGGATCATCAGCGCCTTGAACATCCCGTGCGCCAGGATGTAGCCGGCAGCGCCGGAAACCGTGCCGGCGCCGATCGCGAGGAAGACGAGCCCCTTCTGCGCGCCTGTCGAGGCGGCGAGCACCTGCTTGAGCTCGCGCTGGGTCAGCGCGACGAGGCCGAATCCGAGCGCCGACAGAACGCCGATCCAGCCGACGACCGCCAGCGCCCAGCCCGTCGCCTCGAGAAGCGGCAGCGTCCGGAGCAGCAGATACCCGCCCGAGACGACGAGGAGCGCCGCCTGCAGCAGCGCCGCCGGATGCGTCCGCCCGCCGATGGCGAGCGACGTCCAGATCCCCAGGGGAAACTGCGCCGACTTGGCGACCGCGGCGAGCACGATGCCGGCGACGGCGACGCTCAGCCAGGGCTCGGGCAATGCCCCCGCAAGGTCGGCGATCACCAGCGTCCCCGCCCCGGCGAAGGCCGCGCCGCAGGCGACGAAGAGGCCGAAGTCGCCGGCGCGGGTGATCAGGTAGACCCGTGCCGCCGCGCCGGCCCTGGCCCTGTCGGCATACCAGAACCCGACCAGCCCGTAGCCGGCAAGCGCCATCGCCTCCCACGCGATCAGCAGCACCGCGAGCGACGCCGCGGCCGCGGCGAGCATCATCCCGCCCAGGAGAACCAGCACGAAGCCGAAGCAGCGGGCCCGCGCGTCCTGCCGCCCGAGATCACCTGCCGCGTAGCAGGCCACCGCGAGCGCGATCAGCGCCGCACCGACGGCCATGGCGGCGGCGAGGCCGTCGAAGGCGAGCGCCAGCGGCACGCCGGGCAGCCAGGCCGCGGTCGCATCGGGACGCGCTCCCGCCGCCCAGAGCGCCAGCCCGAGGCTCGCCGCGGCGGTCGCGATCGACACGTGGGGGGCGGCGGCGTCGCCACGCCTGCCCGCGGCGAGCAGCAGGAGGCCGATGCCCAGCGGCAGTGCGGGGAGGAGCCAGAGCATGCGGCGTCAGCCCTTCAGGTCGGCCGCGTCGTCGACGACATCGACGTCCCGCGCCCGGAAGATGGCGATGACCACGGCAAATCCCATCGCTGCCTCGATCGCCATGACCAGCATCGCCATGATGGCGAAGATCTGCCCGTCGGGGGCGACGGGCGACAGGAAGTACCAGAAGCCGACGGCGCTCACGATGACGCCGTTGACCATCAGTTCGATGCCCATCATCACCATCACGATCGACTGCTGCGTCAGCGCGCCGTGCAGGCCGATCGAGAACAGCGCGGCGCCGAGGATCAGGACGGTCTCAAGCGTCATGGCGCCCTCCCGGGTCCCGCGGCTCGGGGCGGTCGAGGTCGTCGCCGAAGCGGTCGTAGCGCCCGCGGTGGAGCGCCAGCGCGAGCGAGGCGATCATGCAGGCGAGCAGCGCCACGCCGGCGGCCAGGAAGACCAGCATCTTGTCGGTCATCATGCCCTCGCCGATCGCATAGGTCACGTCGGCGGGCGGCCGGCCGTCGCGCACCGGCCAGTCGGTGGCGAGGATCGCCGCGCAGAGCCCTGCGAAGATCGCCGCCGACAGCGCCAGCGCGAAGCGCGGCTGGTGGACCATGGTCATCGGCATCAGCCCGCCGGGGTTCATCATGAACATGACCATGAAGACCGCCATGATCATCATCTCGCCGGTCATCATCAGGATCATGATGCCGGCCAGGAACTCGCTCTCGAGCAGCAGGAGCACGCCTGCCACCCCGAGGAACGAGGCGAGCAGCAGGAACGAGGCGCGCACCATCGAATCGGTACGGAAGACCCGCCACCCGGCGATGACGGCAACCGCGGCGAAGACCAGGAAGGCGGCCTCGGTCACGGCGTCACCGCAGGAACAGGACGTAGCCGGCGACGACGAACAGCTGCGCCAGCGCCAGCGGGATGAGCACGATCCATGCGAACTCCTCGAAGCGGTCGGTGCGGATGCGCGGCAGGAGGTGCCGCAGCGACACGATCAGCCCCAGCATGGCGAGCGTCTTGACGAAGAGCCAAAGCCAGCCGGGCAGGAGCGGCCCGTGGTGGCCGCCGAGAAACAGCGGCACCGCAAAGGCCGCCGCGGCGACGAGCACGAGGCGCTGGCCGACCAGGAGCAGCAGCCGGTCGACGCCGCTCAACGCTGCGAGGACGCCGCCGCCGAGATCGCTCGCCGTCGGCATCGCGAACGGCCCCCAGAACGCCATCGCCGCGGCGGCCATCACGTAGATCGCGAAGCCGACCGGCGCGATGGCGATGAACCACAGGTCGGCCTGGGCCGCGACGATCTGCGACACCTGAAGGCTTTCGGCCGGCAGGGCAATGGTGATGACGACGATGGCGAGCGGCATCTCGTAGGCGAGCGCCAGCGCGAAGTAGCGGTAGCCGCCGAAGAGCGGAAAGGCCGCGTTCGCCCCCCACCCGGTCATGAACACCCCGACCCAGAGCAGCGCCATCATCGCCGTCCACCAGACGATGCCGATCGCGGGATCGGCCACAGCGCGGCCGGGCGCCAGCGGGATCACGGTCGCGGCAAGGACCGGCGCCAGCACCACGATGGCCGGCCCGAGACGCCACAGCACCGCGTCGGGCATCGGCGTCGTCGTGCGCGCCTTGACGAGCAGCCGTAGCGCCTCCCGCGCCGGCTCGAGCAGGAGCCCCGGCGCCGGCGCCCCCGCTGCGCGCGCTGC
>SKOX01000133.1 GCA_007119835.1 Paracoccaceae bacterium | reverse complement strand
TCCGCGCCGCCAAGGAGAAGCGATCCATCAAATCCCGGAGGAAGGTCGCAGGATGGGACACCGGCTACCTCGATGCCATCCTCTCCTCACAGCCCGCCTGACTTGGATTCGGAGCCCTGGGCTACCCCGCTGGAGGTCGCTCGCTTCGGGCGGGCCACCGATCCGGTTCGGGCACCGGTGACCACGCCGCCTCAGACGCCGAGAGCCTTGCGGATGTCCCTGGCCACCTCATCGACCTCGCCAAGGCCATCGACGGGGCGAAGCTTGCCCTTGGCATGGTAGTAGCCGATCAGTGGCGCCGTGTTCCGGTAGTAGGACGACAGCCGAACCCGAACCGACTCCGCATTGTCGTCGGCCCGTCGCACGAACTCGGTCGAGCCGCACTTGTCGCAGACGCCGTCCTGCGAGGTCGGCTTCGTCTTGTCGTGGTAGACCTCGCCGCAATTGGCACAGGTGAAGCGGCCCGAGATCCGCTCGACGAGGGCGTCATCGTCCACGCGCATCTCCACGACCGCGTCGAGTTCCTTGCCCTTCTTGTCCAGCAGGTCCTCGAGGGCGTCGGCCTGGGCGAGCGTGCGCGGAAAGCCGTCGAAGATGAGGCCCTTCTCGCCCGCCTCGCCGTCGAGCTGCTCGGCGATGAGCCCGATCACGATATCGTCAGTGACAAGGTCGCCGCGCGCCATCACGTCGGCGACCTTGTTGCCGAGATCCGTGCCCGATGTCTTGGCGGCTCGCAGCATGTCGCCGGTGGACAGCTGCACCAGGCCGTGCTCCTCCACCAGGATGCGGGCCTGAGTTCCCTTCCCCGCCCCGGGCGGTCCCAATAGGATGATGTTCATCGGCGCGATTTCCCCCCTCGTCCTCTTCCTCTGAGACGCGACTTCTCGATCAGCCCTTCGTACTGGTGGGCCAGCATGTGGGACTGGACCTGGCTGATCGTGTCCATGGTTACCGACACGACGATTAGGAGGGAAGTGCCTCCGAAGTAGAACGGCACCGCGAGCTCGGCGATGAGGATCTCCGGCAGCAGACAGACCGCGGCGAGATACGCCGAACCGACGACGAGGATGCGGCTCACGACGTAGTCGAGGTACTCAACTGTCTTCTGCCCCGGCCGGATGCCGGGAACGAAACCGCCCTGCTTGCGAAGATTGTCGGCCACGTCGTCGGACTTGAACGACACGTTCGCGGTGTAGAAGTAGGTGAAGAAGACGATCAGGCCGCCGAAGACCAGGAGCTGCAGCGGCTGGCCGCGGCCGAGATAAGCCTGGAAGATGTCCCAGAAGCCTCCGGTCGCGCCTGGGTCCGTGCCCGGGCCGGCGAAGGTCGTCACCGTCGCGGGCAGAAGCAGCAGCGACGAGGCGAAGATCGCCGGGATGACGCCGGCGGGGTTCACCTTGACCGGCAGGTGCGAGCTCTCGCCGCCGTAGACCTTCATGCCGACCTGGCGCTTGGGATACTGGATGGTGATCTTGCGGAGCGCCCGCTCCATGAAGACCACGAAGGTGATGACCGCGATCGCCATGACGAGGATGCCGACGACGAAGGCGGGCGAGATCGCGCCGGTCCGGCCTTGGGTGAAGAACTGGGCGAGCGCCGACGGCAGCTCGGCGATGATGCCAACAAAAATGATCAGCGAGATGCCGTTGCCGATGCCGCGCGCGGTGATCTGCTCGCCGAGCCACATCAGGAACATGGTCCCGCCGACGAGCGTAATGACGACCGAGATCCGGAAGAACCAGCCCGGGTCGGTCGCCATGCCCTCGGCCTCGAGCCCGATGGCGAGGCCGTAGGCCTGGAATGTCGCGAGGAAGACCGTGCCGTAGCGGGTGTACTGGTTGATCTTCTTGCGGCCTGCCTCGCCCTCCTTCTTGAGCTGGGCGAGTTGCGGGACCATCGCCGTCATCAGCTGAACGATGATCGAGGCCGAGATGTAGGGCATGATCCCGAGCGCGAAGATCGCCATGCGCCCGACGGCGCCCCCGGTGAACATGTTGAGCATGCCGCCGATGCCTTGGCTCGCCTGCTCGAAGAACTGGGCGAGCCGGACGGCGTCGATGCCGGGCACCGGAATGTAGGTGCCGATCCGGTAGACGATCAGCAGGCCGATGGCGAAGAGGATGCGGCTCTGGAGATCCTTGGCCTTCCCGAAGGTGCTCCAACTCAGGTTGGAGGCCATCTGCTCCGCTGCCGACGCCATGCTCGTCTCCTCGAAAAGCCGGCGCCGCCGGGCCGTGCCCGGCGTCGGCGGCGCTGGATGCGTTCTCTAAAGACCCGGCCGCCCGGACGCAAGCGCAGCCAAGGCCGGGATCACTCGGCCGTGCTCTCCGCAGGCGCCTTGGCGGGGGCCGTGACGGCGACCGAGCCGCCGGCCTTCTCGACGGCCTCGACGGCCGACTTCGAGGCGCCGGTGACGGTCAGCCGGACAGCGGCCGTGATCTCACCCTTGCCGAGCAGGCGGACCCCGTCGAGCCGGCGCCGGACGAGGCCGGAATCGACTAGGGTCTGCTCGGTGACGTCGGCGGAGGCGTCGATCTTCCCCGCGTCGATGAACTTCTGGAGCGAGCCGAGGTTGATGACCGCGAACGCCTTGCGGTTCGGCTTGTTGAAACCACGCTTCGGCAGGCGCTGGTAGAGCGGCATCTGGCCGCCCTCGAAGGCGTTGATCGCGACGCCCGAGCGAGACTTCTGGCCCTTGATGCCCCGGCCACCGGTCTTGCCCATGCCCGAGCCCGGGCCGCGGCCGACCCGCTTCCGCGATTTGGTGGCACCGGGATTGTCCCGGAGTTCGTGCAGCTTCATGACGCTTCTCCTCTCTGACCGGATTCGGCGGGCGGAGCGTCAATGAGCCCGCAGACCACGGCATGTGTCCACGTATGGACAGCGTTTAGGCTTCTATCTCACGACAGAAACGACTCAACGCCGCGGTTTCGCGGCGTCGGGAGGGCCGCTCAGCCCCGCTCCTCGACGATCTCGACGAGATGCGGGATCTTCGCGACCATGCCGCGCACGGCGGGCGTGTCGGGCAGCTCGCGCGTCCGGTGCATCTTGTTCAGGCCGAGCCCGATCAGCTGCTGGCGCTGGATCGCGGGCCGCCGGATCGGCGAGCCGATCTGCCTGACCACGATGGTCTTCCCCGAAGTCTGGGCCATGATCTCAGGCCTCCGCCGGCTGGGCCTCGGCGGCCGGAGCCGCGTCGGTCTTGGGCAGGATGTCGGCGACCTTCTTGCTGCGGCGGGAGGCGACCATGCGCGGGCTCTGCTCGCGCTGAAGCCCGTCCATCGTGGCGCGGATCATGTTGTAGGGGTTCTGGCTTCCCAGCGACTTCGCCACCACGTCCTGGACGCCCAGCATCTCGAAGACGGCGCGCATCGGGCCGCCCGCGATGATGCCGGTGCCGGCGGGTGCCGCGCGCATCACGACCTTGCCGGCGCCGTGGCGGCCGTTGATGTCGTGGTGCAGCGTCCTGCCCTCGCGCAGCGGGATGCGGACCATGCCGCGCTTCGCCTGCTCGGTCGCCTTGCGGATCGCCTCGGGCACCTCGCGGGCCTTGCCCTTGCCGAAGCCGACACGCCCCTTCTGGTCGCCGACGACGACGAGCGCCGCGAAGCCGAAGCGCTTGCCGCCCTTCACCGTCTTGGAGACGCGGTTGATCGCGACCAGACGGTCGGCGAATTCCGGGTTCTCGTCGCGGTCGCGACGATCCCGGCCGCCGCCTCTCGGTTCTCTTGCCATTCCGGTCTCCTCAGAACTTCAGGCCGCCCTCTCGGGCGGCGTCCGCGAGCGCCTTGACCTTCCCGTGGAAGAGAAAGCCGCCGCGGTCGAAATATACCTCCTCGACCCCGGCCGCCTTGGCGCGCGCCGCGATCTCCGCGCCGACCTTGGCCGCCGCGTCCCTGTTGTTCTTCCCGCGCAGCTCGAGCGTCGGCTCGAGGGTCGAGGCGGACGCGAGGGTGCGGCCCTGCGCGTCGTCGATCACCTGCACGAAGATGTTCTTGTTCGACCGGTGCACCGACAGCCGCGGCTTGCCGCCGGCCGTCTTGCGCAGCTTGCTCCGAACGCGCAGGCGGCGCTTCTGGAACAGGTCTCTCTTGCTGTTCGCCATACCCTTTGCGCCCCTTACTTCTTCTTGCCTTCCTTGCGGAAGATGGACTCGCCCGCATAGCGCACGCCCTTGCCCTTGTAGGGCTCCGGCGGCCGCCAGCCGCGGATGTTGGCCGCGACTTGACCGACGAGCTGCTGGTCGATGCCCTCCACCGTGATCGCCGTCGGCCGCGGCGTCGTGATGCTCACGCCTTCGGGGATCGGGAAGTCGATGTCGTGGCTGTAGCCGAGCTGCAGCTTCAGAACCTTGCCCTGGACCGCGGCGCGATAGCCGACGCCGGTGATCTCAAGCTCCTTCTTGAAGCCCTCGCTGACACCGCCGACGAGGTTCGCGACCTGAGTGCGCGACATGCCCCATTGCTGGCGCGCGCGCTTCGACGTGCCGCGCGGGCGGACCGTGACGGCGCCATCATCGACGGCGATGGTGACGTCGTCGGTCGCGGTGAAGCTGCGGTTGCCCTTCGGCCCCTTGACCGAAACGGTCTGGCCGTCGACCGAGGCCTCGACGCCCTTCGGCAGCGGCACGGGACGTTTTCCGATGCGAGACATGCGGTCCCTCCTCAGAACACTGTGCAGAGGACCTCACCGCCAACATTGGCGGTGCGGGCCTGCGCGTCGGACATGACGCCGCGCGGGGTGGAAACGATTGCAACGCCGAGACCCTGGCGGATCGCGGGCATCTCCTTGACGCCGGTGTAGACGCGCCGGCCCGGCGTGGACACGCGGCGAAGCTCGCGGATCACCGGCTGGCCGTCGTAGTACTTGAGGGAGATCTCGATCTCCTTGTGGCCGGCGTCGGTGGTGACCTCCTCGTAGCCGCGGATGTAGCCCTCGTCCTTCAGGACATCGAGCACCCAGCGACGGATCTTGGAGGCCGGCGTGCGGACGGTCGGCTTGCCGCGCATCGAGGCGTTCCGGATGCGGGCGAGCATGTCGCCGAGCGGGTCGTTCAGGTTCATCGCTTGCCCTCCCTTACCAGCTCGACTTGACCATGCCCGGGATCTGCCCCTTGGAGGCGTAGTCCCGGAGCGCGATGCGGCTCATGCGAAGCTTGCGGTAGTAGGCCCGCGAGCGGCCCGTCACCTCGCACCGGTTGTTGAGCCGGGTCGGCGACGAGTTGCGCGGAAGCTTCGCAAGCTTCAGCCGTGCCTTGAACCGCTCCTCCATGGGGAGGTCCTGGTTCGCCGCGATCGTCTTCAGCTCGGCGCGCCTGGCGGCGAATTTCTCGACGAGGGCCTGCCGCTTCTTCTGCCGCTCGATCATGCTGCGTTTTGCCATGGTTGCTCTCCCTGGCTCAGGCCGCGAACGGCATGTTGAAGTGCTTAAGAAGCGCCTTCGCCTCGGCGTCCGTCTTGGCAGTCGTGACGATGACGATGTCCATCCCCCAGACCTGCTCGATCTTGTCGTAGTTGATCTCCGGGAAGACGAGGTGCTCCTTGAGACCGAGCGCGTAGTTGCCGCGGCCGTCGAAGCTCTTGCCGCTGACGCCGCGGAAGTCGCGGATGCGCGGCATCGCGATGGTGATCAGCCGGTCGAGGAATTCGTACATCCGGTCGCGGCGCAGCGTGACCTTCACGCCGATCGGCATGTCCTCGCGCAGCTTGAAGCCGGCAATCGAGGTCTTGGCCTTGGTGATGATCGGCTTCTGGCCAGCGATGGCCGCGAGGTCGGCCTCGGCCGCCCGGATCTTCTTCGAATCCGCAACCGCCTCGCCGACCCCCATGTTCAGCACGACCTTGTCGAGCCTCGGGATCTGCATGTCGTTGCGGTAGCCGAACTCTTCCTTGAGCGCGGGGCGCACCTTCTCGCGGTACTGCTCGCGCAGGCGAGGAATGTAGTCAGCCATTGATCGTCTCCCCCGACTTCTTGGCGTAGCGCACCTTCTTGCCGTCCTCGAAACGGAAGCCGACGCGGGTGGCGTCGCCCGACTTCGGGTCGACGAGGGCGAGGTTCGACAGCTGGATCGGCATCTCGACCGCGATGCGGCCGCCCTGGGATTGCGGGCTCTGCTTCTGGTGGCGCACGGCGACGTTGACGCCGGTCACGACAGCCTTGCCGGCAGCGGGGAGGACGCGGGAGATCTCCCCCTTCTTGCCCCTGTCCTTGCCGGCGAGCACGACGACGCGGTCGCCCTTCTTGAGCTTCGAGGCCATCTAGAGCACCTCCGGCGCCAGGCTGACGATCTTCATGAAGTTCTTGGCGCGAAGCTCGCGCACCACCGGGCCGAAGATGCGGGTGCCGATCGGCTCCAGGTTGTTGCCGATGAGAACGGCCGCGTTCGAGTCGAAGCGGATCGCGGTGCCGTCGTCGCGGAAGACCTCCTTCGCGGTGCGCACGACGACGGCCTTGCGCACGTCGCCCTTCTTCACGCGGCCACGGGGGATCGCCTCCTTGACGGAGACCACGATGATGTCGCCGACCGAAGCGTACTTGCGCTTCGAGCCGCCGAGAACCTTGATGCACTGAACCCGGCGGGCGCCGGAATTGTCAGCGACATCCAGATTCGTCTGCATCTGGATCATTTTGTTGTCTCCCGACCTGCGAGGCCACCCTCGCGGTTTCGTGTCGTTCGGCTCAGGCCTCGGCGGCCTGGGCCTCCTGCATCACCCGCCAGCGCTTGGTTCGCGAGATCGGCGCGCACTCAACGATGCGGACCTGGTCCCCGACCTTGCAGCGGTTCTCCGGATCGTGCGCGTGGTACTTCTTGGTCCGACGCACGGTCTTCTTGAGCACGGGATGGGTGAAGCGACGCTCGATCAGGACCGTCACGGTCTGGTCGCTCTTGTCGCTGGTCACCGTGCCGAACAGGACGCGCTTGGGCATCTCAGGCCTCCCCGGCCGCGGACGCGGCCTTGTCTGCACCTGCCGCCTGGGCGGCCTTCTCGTTCAGGATGGTGAGGACGCGCGCCGCGTCCCGCCGCACCGCCTTCATCCGCGCCACGCTCTCGATCTGGCCCGTGGCCTGCTGAAAGCGCAGGTTGAAGGATTCCTTCTTAAGCCGCACGAGCTCATCGCGCAGCTGATCGGGTGTCTTGTCCCGCAGCTCGGCCGCTTTCATGGCCCTTCCTCCTCGAACCTACCGGCAGGCGCCGGCGGTATTCCAAAATGTCGTCCGGGACCGGGCCCGAAGGCCCCGCCCCTTACCAGTCCTCGCGCGCGACGAAACGGCACTTGACCGGCAGCTTCATGGCCGCCAGTCGCAGCGCCTCCCTTGCCACATCCTCGGCCACGCCGTCAATCTCGAACATGACACGGCCGGGCTTGACCTTGGCGGCCCAGAACTCGACCGAACCCTTGCCCTTGCCCATGCGGACCTCGATGGGCTTCTTCGACACCGGCACGTCGGGAAAGATGCGGATCCAGACGCGGCCCTGGCGCTTCATGTGGCGGGTGAGGGCACGCCGCGCCGCCTCGATCTGGCGCGCGGTCACGCGCTCCGGCTCCGTGGCCTTGAGGCCGTAGGAGCCGAAGTTGAGGTCGAAGCCCCCCTTCGCCTGTCCGCTGATGCGACCCTTGTGCATCTTGCGGAACTTGGTCTTCTTCGGTTGCAGCATCTACTTAACTCCCTCAGCGCGCGCGCTGCATCCGCCCGGCGCCGCCTTCCTGCAGCTCGGACTGGCGCCGGTCACGGGCCTGCGGATCGTGCTCGAGGATCTCGCCCTTGAAGATCCACACCTTGACACCGATGACGCCGTAGGCGGTCTTGGCCTCCGCGAGCGCATAGTCGACGTCGGCGCGCAGCGTGTGCAGCGGCACCCGCCCCTCGCGATACCACTCGGTCCGGGCGATCTCGGCGCCGCCGAGGCGGCCGCCGACATTCACACGGATGCCGAGTGCGCCCATGCGCATGGCGTTCTGCACCGACCGCTTCATCGCGCGGCGGAACGAGACGCGGCGCTCGAGCTGCTGGGCAATGTTCTCGGCCACCAACTGCGCGTCGATCTCGGGCTTGCGGACCTCGACGATGTTGAGGTGCAGGTCCGACTTCGTGAGATTCGCAAGCTTCTTGCGCAGCGTCTCGATGTCGGCGCCCTTCTTGCCGATGATGACGCCCGGACGGGCGGCATGGATCGTCACCCGCGCCTTGCGGTGCGGCCGCTCGATGATGATGCGGCTGATCCCGGCCTGGCCGACGCTCGAGCGGATCTTGTCGCGGATCGCGAGATCCTCGTGCAGCAGCTTGCCGTATTCCTTGCCGTCGGCGAACCAGCGGCTGTCCCAGGTGCGGTTGACCTGCAGGCGCAGGCCGATCGGGTTGATCTTCTGACCCATCAGAGGCTCTCCTCGACCTGCCGGACCTTGATCGTGAGTTGGCTGAACGGCTTCTCGATCCGTCCGAACCGGCCGCGAGCCCGCGGGCGACCGCGCTTCATCACAAGGTTCTTGCCGACATGCGCCTCGGCGACGATCAGTTCGTCGACGTCGAGGCCGTGGTTGTTCTCGGCGTTCGCGATCGCGGACTGAAGCGTCTTCTTGACGTCGTCCGAGACGCGGCGCTTGGAGAAGGTGAGGTCGGCGAGCGCCTTCTCGACCTTCTTGTTGCGGATCATCGCGGCGACGAGGTTCAGCTTGCGCGGGCTCGTGCGGATCATCCGGTTCACGGCCATCGCCTCGTTTTCGGCGTGCCGCGGCGGGTTCTTCTCCTTGCCCATCCTTACCTCCGCTTCGCTTTCTTGTCGGCCGCATGGCCGTAATAGGTCCGGGTGGGGGAGTACTCGCCGAACTTCTGACCGATCATCTCCTCGGTGACGTTGACGGGCACGTGCTTCTTGCCGTTGTAGACGCCGAAGGTAAGGCCCACGAACTGCGGCAGGATGGTCGACCGGCGCGACCAGATCTTGATGACTTCATTGCGGCCCGACTCGCGGACCTTCTCGGCCTTCTTCAGGACATAGGAGTCGACGAAGGGGCCTTTCCAGACGGAACGTGGCATGTGTCGCCCTCCTTACCGCTTCTTCTTCTGGTGACGCGAGCGGAGGATCATCTTGTCCGTCGCCTTGTTCGACCGGGTCCGCGGGCCCTTGGTCTTCTTGCCCCAGGGCGTCGAGGGGTGCCGGCCGCCGGAGGTGCGGCCCTCGCCGCCGCCGTGGGGGTGGTCGATCGGGTTCATCGCGACGCCGCGGACGCTCGGCCGCTTGCCGAAATGGCGCGTGCGCCCGGCCTTGCCGAAGTTCTGGTTCGAGTTGTCCGGGTTCGACACGGCGCCCACCGTCGCCATGCACTCCTGGCGCACGAGCCGGAGCTCGCCCGAGGAGAGGCGGATCTGGGCATAGCCGCCGTCACGCCCGACGAACTGGACGTAGGTGCCGGCCGAGCGCGCGATCTGGCCGCCCTTGGCCGGCTTCATCTCCACGTTGTGGACGATCGTGCCGATCGGCAGCGCCGAGAACGGCATGGCGTTGCCCGGCTTGATGTCCGCCTTCGCCGAGGCGATGACCGTGTCGCCGACCGCGAGGCGCTGGGGCGCCAGGATATAGGCCTGCTCGCCGTCGGCGTAGCCGATCAGCGCGATGAAGGCGGTCCGGTTGGGGTCATACTCGATCCGGATGACCTTGCCCGGCACGTCCATCTTCTGCCGCTTGAAGTCGACGATGCGGTAGAGCGACTTCGCTCCGCCGCCGCGGCGCCGCGCGGTGATCCGACCGGTGTTGTTCCGTCCGCCCTTCTTCGTCAGGCCTTCCGTCAGCGACTTGACGGGCCGGCCCTTGTAGAGCTGGGAACGGTCGATCAGAACCAGTCCGCGCTGGCCCGGCGTCGTCGGATTGTACTTTTTCAACGCCATGTCTTGCTGTCTTCCGTTGCTCGTTCAACTTGCGCGGCCCGAAGGCCGCGTGCCTTATCAGAGACCCGTGGTCACGTCGATGGTGTTGCCCTCGACGAGCGTGACATAGGCCTTCTTGACGTCGCGCCGGCGGCCGGGGCGGCCGCGGAAGCGCTTTGCCTTGCCCTTGGTCAGCACGGTGTTGACCGCCTTGACCTTGACCTTGAAGAGCGTCTCGATCGCCTCCTTGATCTCGGGCTTGCTCGCGTCGACGGCGACCTCGAAGACCACCGCCCCGTGCTCGGAGGCCATGGTCGCCTTCTCGGTGATCACCGGCTTGCGGATCAGGTCGTAGTGATCGGGCTTCGCGTTCATTTCAGCCGCGCCTCCAGCGCTTCCACGGCGGCCTTTGTCAGGACCAGGGTGTCCCGCCGCAGGATGTCGTAGACGTTTGCGCCCTGGCTCGGCAGGACGTCGATCCCGTCGATGTTCTGCGCCGCGCGGGCGAAGTTCGCGTCGACCTCGGCGCCGTCGATCACGAGCGCCCGCTTCCAGCCGAGCTCCTTGAGCTTGGCCGCGAGCGCCCTGGTCTTCGGCTCGCTCAGCGTCGCCGCGTCGAGGACGATAAGCTCACCCGCCCCCGCCTTCGCCGAGAGCGCGTGGCGCAGGCCGAGCGCCCGGACCTTCTTGTTGAGGTCGTGGGCGTGGGAGCGCGGGACCGGGCCCTTGTAGGTGCCGCCCTTGCGGAAGATCGGCGCCGCGCGGGCGCCGTGGCGGGCGCCGCCGGTTCCCTTCTGGCGATAGATCTTCTTGGTCGAGTAGCTGACCTCCGACCGGCCCTTGGTCTTGTGAGTGCCCTGCTGGCGACGCGCGAGCTGCCAGCGGACGACGCGATGCAGGATGTCGGCGCGCGGCTCGAGCCCGAAGACGGCGTCGTCGAGCTCGATCTCGCCCGCCTCGCCGGCATCGAGCGTGATCACTTGCGTCTTCATTTCTCTTCGCCTTCCTGACCGCCTTCGCCGCCTTCCGCCTGATCACCGGCTTCCTTGGCCTGTGCCTCCTCGGCCGCAGCCGCCTCGATCGCGGCCTGCTCGGCTTCCTGCTGCTGACGGAGTGCCTCGGCCTCGGCCGCCGCCGCTTCCGCGGCCGCGGCTTCCGCGACACGCTTCGCCTCCTCGGCCGCGGACTTCAGCGCCGCCGGCAGGATCACGTTGTCGGGCGTCGGCTTCTTGACCGCGTCCTTGATGGTGACCCAGCCGCCCTTCGAGCCCGGGACCGCGCCCTTGACCATGATCAGGCCGCGCTCCGAGTCGGTCTTGACGACCTGGAGGTTCTGGGTTGTCACCCGGATCGCGCCCATGTGGCCGGCCATCTTCTTGCCCTTAAACACCTTGCCGGGGTCCTGGCACTGGCCGGTCGAGCCGTGCGAGCGGTGCGAAATCGACACGCCGTGCGAGGCGCGCAGGCCGGCGAAATTGTGCCGCTTCATGGCGCCGGCGAAGCCCTTGCCGATGCTCGTGCCCGCGACGTCGACGAACTGGCCGGCGAAGTAGTGATCCGCCGTGATCTCCTCGCCGACCTCGATGAGGTTCGCGGGGCTGACCCGGAACTCGGCGAGCTTCCGCTTCGGCTCGACCTTGGCCTTGGCGAAGTGGCCGCGCATGGCCTGGGTCGTGCGCTTGGCCTTGGCGGCACCCGCGCCGAGCTGGACGGCCGAGTAGCCGTCCCTGTCCGCCGTGCGATTGGCGACGACCTGCAGGCCCTCGAGGGAGAGGACGGTGACAGGAACCTGCCGGCCGTCCTCCAGGAACAGCCGGGTCATGCCCAGCTTCTTTGCGATGACTCCGGAGCGCATGTCGGCTTCCTCAGAGCTTGATTTCGACGTCGACGCCGGCGGCGAGGTCGAGCTTCATCAGCGCGTCCACCGTCTGCGGCGTCGGGTCCACGATGTCGAGAAGCCGCTTGTGGGTGCGGATCTCGAACTGCTCGCGGGACTTCTTGTCGATGTGGGGTCCACGCAGCACCGTGAACTTCTCGATCTTGTTCGGCAACGGGATCGGCCCGCGCACGCGCGCGCCGGTCCGCTTCGCCGTGTTGACGATCTCGGCCGTGCTCGCGTCGAGCACCCGGTAGTCGAAGGCCTTCAGCCGGATTCGAATGTTCTGGCCTTGCATGGTTCTCTCAGCCTCAGGTCTTTTCGGGTTCAGGCGGCGGGTCGTGCCCGCCGCCGCGCTGGCCGCTTGTTACTCGATGATCTTCGACACGACGCCGGCGCCGACGGTGCGGCCGCCCTCGCGGATGGCGAAGCGCAGGCGCTCCTCCATGGCGATCGGCGCGATCAGCTCGACGTTGAACTTCAGGTT